>JADYZK010000052.1 GCA_020853175.1 Bacteroidales bacterium | reverse complement strand
TTTTGAAGAAAACCTACCAAAGCTGGCTCGGGGGCAATATGCAAAATCTTACCAGCCGGAAGGAGTTGAAGATCAGGTGATTTCAAGGCTATAAATACAAGCCGATCACGGTCGTTGGAGGCGCATCCCGGACAGATGATATGCTTTCGTCTGCCAGCACCGATGATTTGCATTTGATCAATCACCGGCAAATCGAAGCCGCCATCGAAAAATTTGGAATAACCATGTTGACAAATGGGGCAGTAAAAGGCATTGCCTCGATAGATAATGCTACGAACGCCAAGCATTATTTTTTTTAACTGATAACCTGCCCAGCGAGGAAGTTGTTGTTTGACGATAGATTTAACAGCATTCATTTGGAAGGATTTTTTGTTAGTTTACAGTAAACGACTTCCGCAAATCAAGGGTAGGAGTGTGGAGATGCAAAATATAAATACCAGGATGATATCTACTTATATTAAAATCGAGTTGATTTCTCCCCATTTCAAAATGCAAATGATTATTTTTTTCGATGAGTTTACCTACGGCATCGAACACATAAATAACTGCTTTTGTGGGTTGATGTAAGTTGACTTCAAGAAATAGTGTTTTTGAACTTGGAACAGGAAAGATTTTTAACGTATTACCATCCTCGGGTATTTCATTCACCGCTGCATAGGGATCTTGCGATTCAAACGCCCCAATATCAAAGCCGGCATTATGCGGGCGTGGGCGGTTAAGGAGATCGAAAGTGACTTTATTTAAACCTGCGTTGAAGCCAGTATTTACTGCCGAGGCTCCGGGTTTGAGATCGTAATTATCACCAAGATAATTTATAAATCCAACATTTTCAGGATGTTCAGTAAAGATATTGTTTTTTATGGATGGTGTAACTTGGCTGCCATTGTTGTCAAAATAGGCTGCACTTCCGGCAACAGCAAACGAACCCGGATTGCTGACAATATTATTAAACAAAAGGTCATTGCTGCTGTTTTGGTTCAAAAAACGAATGCCGGTTGATTTGGGCGAAATGATGGTGTTGTGCATGATTTTAAGGGTAGCAGCAGCGTTGTCGGGCGCATTACCAATAAAAATTCCATGCCGAAAAGCATTGCTGTTCGTTGGTTGAAAAGTTCTACCTTGCCTCACAATCAAGTTGTTGTAAATTTTCATTTCGCCAAAACCTAAAATATCAATACCATCGCCTTTGCCATCAAAAATGGAATTGTTGTAGCAATCGCAATTTGATCCACCTCCAATTAATATCCCTGACATTTGGTTTGGCATTTCTTTTTGTGAATCGTAACGAACGATATTGTCGAAAATATGGCAGTCAATGGAGGCTGAACTTACCTGAATACCATCCCAGCCCGATCTTTCGATGATGTTGTTGTGGATGCTGACATGATAAATCAAATGCGGCAACACAGTTGTATCGCAGTCTGGCAGGTATTGGCCGGTGTATTTTGAGCTGCCAACGTACATCCCTTCGTCTGGAACATCATGGACATAGCAATGATGGATATGAAGGTTGAACATGGTAAACTTTTCACGTGTGGCCAAAAAATTGCATGTAGGTTCGGTTTTGGCATATATTCCACCGATTTTGGTGTTGGCAATTTCGATAAATGCCAATTCCACATCAGTGCTTAAATCATCAACCGTAATGCCCGCTCCTTGAAGTACGTTGATGATGTTAATACCATACAGGGTTGAGGCATGACCATTTCCCAGAAGCTTTATATGGCTGCATCCTGAGAATTTAATTCCATAATAATGATTGGTGGTGATGACTGATGCTCCGCCCTCGTTGATGATAACAACCGGCTGACTAACTGTGCCGTGGATGTTTTTGAAGAGTAAAAACGACCGGATTCCGGGCAAAAGTTTTAGGGTGTCTCCGGGTTGAATAGTGTCGCCGTCAATTTGATTGAGTGAAAGGGGAATATCCAAAACTGACCTATTTTGGCCTCCTGCCGGCAAAAAACCGAACACAAAAGCAAAAAACAATAAAAAAAAAGTCGGTTTCATAGGAATAAAATTATATCCCTCGCTTGGCTCGCTCCCAATTAACGGATTGATTTCCTTTATAGTATCTTCTCATACCCATCAGCACAGCAAGATTCATGATCATAAAATAGTAGGGTACGAAGAGGGCTTTTATTTTGATGGCTTTGTTTTCGAGGTACCAACCTAAAAAAGCCATGATGTAGAATAAAACCTGGCCATAAAACAACCAAACATAAAGGCTTGAGAAGTTGTTGTAACCTAATTTTATAAAGAGAATGAGATTAATTATCAGTAAGATAGGTAATGAAAGCGGGGCTAATGTCCAACGCAACACGCGATGCGAAATGTATTGAAAACTCAACACTCCGTATTTGAAGATGTTAAGTAAAGGTTTGAGCCTAAGGATGGACTGTATGCCGCCTGCTGCAATGCGAACTTTACGTTTGAGTTCTTCTTTTACGTTTGCCGACGAGGTCTCAATGGCGTAAGCTTCGGGGTCATATTGGATGGTGTATCCTTTCATGGCCACGCGCAGCGAAATGATAAAATCATCTAATAGGGTATCTTTTTCAACTTTTTGAAACAGTTCGGTACGTATAGCAAACAGTTCGCCGGCAGCACCTACAACAGAATACAGCTCGGCATCCCATTTTTTAAGCTTCGATTCGTACTTCCAATAAATGCCTTCGGTTCCTGCTGCGGCATCTTTTTCTTTGTTGTAAATACGTTTTTCGCCCGAAACGCATCCCACTTTAGGATCGGCAAACAAGTTGACGATGCGTTGAATACTTTCTTTTCCCAACATGGTGTTCCCGTCCGAAAAAATGACAATCGGTGAGGTTACAAATTGCATTCCACGATTCATGGCACCAATTTTGCCGCCGCGTGCGGGAGTATGATACACGCTAATGGACTCATTTTGATACTTTTGTAGTATTTCTGGTGTGCCATCATCCGAGCCATCGGTTACCCAAACCTGTTTGATTTTACTGGCCGGATACTGCATTTCAAAACTGTTTTTTACTTTGGCATCTACATAATCTTTTTCGTTGTAGGCGGCCACAAAAAGGGTTACTTCAGGTTCATAATTCTCAATAATGGCGCGCTTTGAGGAACCCAAAAGGCGTTTTATTTTTACCAAAAAGTAAAGAACAATCCCATAGCCAAGATAGGCGTAAAACACTACCAAGAACAAAATCCAAAAAGTAACTTTAAGTGCAATCATGGCTTAATATTTAAATGGTTATTTTAGACCAGTTCGCCTTTTTTTATGGCACACATGTTTAAGTCATCAATTTTGTGGTACTCAAAAATAGCCATTTCGTCTAAAATTTGTTTGAGTTTTTCTTCTCCTGAGTGAATGCTTTCCATTACCAACATCATTTCAGGAAATGCTTTTATAAAATTTTTCGCACCCTTAAGTACTTGACATTCCATACCTTCCACATCAATCTTCATTAAAACTTTGCTTTTTGGATCGAGGTTCATTTTACCCATCACATCATCGAGCTTGTGCAGTTTAATTTCAATTGGAATGCTTCTTTGTGCGGCTTCAGGAGTTTCTGCTGCAACAGTAGAAATGTGGGAAGCACCTGTATTGAGCGGATCAAAATCAAAACTTGCTGTGGTTGCTTCATCACTCAATCCAAAATTGAAAGCTGTGGCTTTATCTTCAAAATTATTAAGTAAAATATTAATAGTCAATGCTTTGTAGTTACTGTACACCGGTTCAAAAGCAAATGATTTTAAGCCTTTTCCGGTCATCATTATGGTGTAAGTTCCAATGTTGGCACCAACATCAAGAAAAGTGTCATATTGATGCAAATACTTTAAAACGAACTTTTTGACGTTCCATTCGTAGGCGTAATTTCCAAATTGGAAATCGAGAGATCCTTTTCGATGAAGAAAATAGCCCAGTTTACCCCTATAAATGCGTGTTTCTATAAAAGATTTTCCGGTTGCGATATAAATAATGGAAGCCATAACCAAGCGTAACTGGCCATATTGTGTAAAGTCAGCAAGATAGCGAATGAATGTTTTGAGTTTGTGCATATTGAAATCATTTGTTTGTTTGTTTGTCCCAAGTTTTTGTTGAAAAGTTATAACTTTTTAAAATTTTTGCCGGATTTCCGCCAACAATAGTGAAAGGAGGAACCGATTTGGTTACCACGCTTCCGGCTGCTACAATGGATTGTTTGCCAATGATTACACCAGCGGTTATTACAGCATTGGCACCTATCCATACATTATCTTCAATTATAATCTGTTTTGTTTCAACAGGTTGTAAACTAATGGGTGTATTGACGTCTTGATAACCATGATTGAGCCCCGAAACTACAATGTTTTGAGCAAACATAATGTCGTTTCCGATTTTTACGGGGCCAATCACTACGCAACCTAATCCAATGCGGCTACGATCGCCGATGATAACATCACCAACGCCATTGTTGATGGTTGAAAAATCTTCGATGGTGGAATTTTTACCTAATGAAAATTGGTTAAAAGGCAAAACGTCCATGCGCGTTCGCCTGCGAATCAATGAACCTTTTCCTTTTTTGTGCTTCAACGGATTGACGAACCATTTGACCCAAAGTCGCGGTCTTGCCTGATTTTTAGGCATCAATAACCATAAAACAAAATGCTTAAGTCTATGGTTGGATTTAATTTTTTCGACGAGGCCCATCTTTTTTCTTTATTTCGGTTGTTGTAAAAGAAAAGTGATCTTTTTATAGATTTCTTTCACGTTGTTGGTCCAAGTGTGGCCTCGAGCATAAGCTTCCCTTTCTTTTTCTTTTTCAGGAGTGTTTTCTTCAAGTGCAATTTCAATCAACTCAACATACTCTTCTTTCGATTCGGCAAGATAGGTGTAATTTTCAAATACTTCCATGGCAACTGTTCGTGTGGCTACTGTTGGTTTGCCCATGGCGAGGTATTCGTCAATTTTTCGTGGATAGTTGCCAATGGTTACTTCGTTTAGTTTTTGTGGGTTGAGTGCCACATCGAATGCCATGAGGTATTGTGGAAGTTCTTCCATTTTTTTAGGGCCAAGAAAATGAACATTTTCTATATGATGTAACTCACTGGCTTTAAAATCTTCATCCTCTGGGCCAACAAGAACCACCTGCCAATCGGGACGTTGTTTTGCAATATGCACCAGCACTTCAATGTCGAGGCGCAACGAAAACAAAGCGCCGATGTAGCCGATGATAGGCCTTTTGATGTTGTCAAACTCCTTGGGTAAACTACCAATCAGGTTTTTGTCGAAGAGCGAAACATCGCAACCTTGGCCTACATAGTAGGAGTGCCGATTGAATTTTCGTGCCATATCGGCTAAATAAGTTGAGTTGGCCACCACCAAATCCGATTTTTTCATGAGGGCAGCCTCAATACGAATTCCTTGCGTTTTCCAATAATCAACTGCAATAAGGTTGTCACGGGTGTAATAAATGTACATTTCGGGCTTTAACAATTCCTTCAGATAAAAACCACGAAACATGTCACTGTCGTTGAACAAGAAAAAATCACGAAATTGAAGTGTATCAATTGCCTTTTGAATTTCACGTGCAAAACGCTTTCCGTTGATTTTGTTCAGCCAATCAAAAATGCTGTTAATGGGCAGCTGGCCGATAGATTCTAAAGTAGTGCGTGGAAAAAGGTTCCACATATTTTCGCTAACTTGTTCAATATCTGGAGCTTTACCTTCAATGATTTGAATTCTTTTTTGAATGAGAGGGTCATTTTTTTCACGCCTGATTGTTCCTCTATCCAATGGATAATTGACGTACAAAACCCGATTATGTAAGGCTATTTCTTGGGCAATATTGATGCAATTGCTACCAATTCTGCTGTCCAACGCTTGCAAGCCAATGATGATAAAGTCGCGGTTTCGAATCATTTTATAATCTATTAAATTCAAAAATAAACATTTCTACGTAATAGAATTATAGAGTTCGAGCACTTCATGGGCCATGTTGCGCCACG
>JADYZK010000051.1 GCA_020853175.1 Bacteroidales bacterium | reverse complement strand
GCCCTCAGAGGGACAATATAAAGAGAAAGGAAGCAAATTTATCGCATGGGCCATTCCTGTTGCCGATGAAGAGGAAGTAAAAGAAAACTTAGTTGCCATTAAAAAAAAATATTATGATGCACGCCACCACTGCTATGCTTATGTACTTGGCACCGATAAACAAAATTTCAGATCGAATGATGACGGTGAACCCTCTGGAAGTGCCGGAAAACCTATCCTGAATCAAATCTATTCTGCTGACATCACCAATGTTTTGGTGATCGTTGTGCGCTATTTTGGAGGTATTAAGTTAGGAGTCAGCGGTTTAGTGAATGCCTACAAAACGGCTGCCCGTGAGGCCATTCAAGCTGCTGAGAAAAAAACTTGCACCATTGACGACACCCTCGATGTTTATTTCACCTACCCTTTGATGAATGATGTGATGCGTGTTTTAAAAGAAGAAAACCTGCAACCTTTCGCAACAAAATTTGAAATTGAGTGCCTTCTGACTCTTCATTGCCGCAAATCGCAAACAAATCAAGTGCTCGAAAAATTAAAAAATATTTATGGCGTGAGCATTAAAACAAACGGGTTGACCTAAGAATCTGGTTTTCAAACCTTAGTTAATAAGCCTGACTTTTTTGCTTAAATAGGCTATTTTTTTTTGAAAATCAAGTGTAAATAAACTTTTTTCTTAACTAAATTTCGATCACTTTTGTTGAAAACTATTTCACAAATCATTGGGCTGTTAAAGCCGTAAAAATCAACTACTTTACAAAAATGATTTAGGTGACTTGGCGGGAGTTATAATTAACTAATTGATTTACAGGGAGAAATGAAGAAGAAATACATTGAAGTGTGGGAAAATTGTCTAAGCGTTATCAAAGACAACATCCATATTCAGAGCTTTAAAACGTGGTTTGAACCCATCATTCCTATCAAATTAGAAAACAGTGTACTCACCATTCAAGTACCGAGTCAATTTTTCTACGAATGGTTAGAAGAGCATTACATCGTACTCCTCAAAAAAATAATTAAGAAAGAATTGGGGGCTGATGGCAGATTAGAATACAGCATTATTATGGACAACAATGGGTCAGGAGGTCCGTTTTCCATTAGCTACCCCACAAGCAACCAAAAAGCCACCAAAAATCCTTATGTTTCCATGCCACTCGATTTGAATCGTGGCACTACCAAAGACATTCCAAACCCTTTTATAATTCCGGGTCTTAAAAAAATAAAAGTAGAATCGCAACTTGTTGAAAGCTATTCATTCGACAATTTTATTGAAGGTGACTGCAACCGTTTGGCCAGATCAGCCGGTTTTGCGGTGGCAGAAAATCCAGGCAAAACAGCATTTAACCCGCTGCTGGTATACAGCTCAACAGGATTAGGCAAAACCCATCTCGCGCACGCCATCGGACTGCAAGTAAAAACAAATTTCCCTGATAAAACGGTCTTATACGTTCAGACAGAGAAATTTTTGAATCAGTTTATTGAATCGGCACGAAACAACAATCAAAACGATTTCGTTCATTTTTATCAGATGATTGACGTTCTCATTATTGATGACATTCAATTTCTGGCTGGAAAAGAAAAAACCCAAGATGTGTTTTTCCATGTTTTTAATCACCTGCACCAAAGCGGCAAGCAATTGGTAATCACCAGCGACAAGCCACCGGTTGAACTCAAAGGTATGGAACCTCGACTGCTCTCCAGATTCAAATGGGGCCTGTCGGCTGATTTACAAATGCCTGATATTGAAACACGTAGAGCCATTTTACGTCGTAAATTATATAGTGATGGTATTGTAATCCCCGAAGATGTGAATGAATATCTTGCCGGTGCTATTACCACAAGCGTGAGAGAAATGGAAGGTGCACTCATTTCGTTGATCGCTCAATCATCACTCAACAAAAAGGCCATAACCATGGATTTGGCGCGCCAGATGATTGATAAGTTTGTAAAAAACTGCACCAAAGAAATCAGTATTGACTATATCCAAAAAGTTGTTTGCGATTATTTTGGTCTTCCGGTAGATCAAATTCATACAAAAACACGTAAAAGAGAAGTTGTTCAAGCCCGTCAGGTGGCCATGTATTTTTCGAAGAAACACACCAAATCTTCATTGGCCACCATTGGTATGCAATGCGGCAATAAAGATCATGCAACAGTACTGCACGCCTGCAAAACCATTGCAAATCTGATAGATACCGATAAACAATTCAGAAGCTACGCCAACGAAATTGACAGAAAAATCATTCAATAAGCTTCTTCTAAGACCAAAACCCTTCATTCAATCTCAAAAAAAAACCCTCTAAAAGAGGGTTTTTTTTATAAAATTTTGACAACCATTAGTAATTCAACATATCTGTTAAGCTCAAATCTTTATGCCGGCTGGTATTCTTTTAGCGTTTCCATAATTTTTTTGCGGCTGTAAAAAATACGACTCTTTACTGTGCCGATGGTTAAATTCAAGTCATCAGCAATTTCCTTGTATTTGTAGCCATCATTGTACATGTCAAAGGCCCTGCGGAAATCCTTATCCAATGACTCAATACCTTTGGTGAGCTCTTTGGTAGCAATAATAGACTCAGGGTTGAACTCCGTATCGTTATTTACCGAGTTGATATGGTACAAGTTATCCGTTTGGTCAATAAAAGTGCGTGACTTTTTTGCCCTGCGGTAATTGTTGATGAAAATATTTTTCATGATGGTATAAACCCATGCTTTGAAAT
>JADYZK010000050.1 GCA_020853175.1 Bacteroidales bacterium | reverse complement strand
CTGCATTGCTTTAAAATGTTGTATTTTTGCGCTTTACAGCAACAGTTGTCGCGGCATTGCAAGATGTCGAGGAAAGTCAGGACAGCGCAGGGCATCATACTTCTTAACGGGAAGGCAATTTACTGAAAAAGTAAGTTGACAGCAAGTGCCACAGAAAACGACCGCCTGAAAGGGATTCGTCCCCTTCGGGTAAGGGTGAAAACGTGAGGTAAGAGCTCACGGCAGTGCAAGGCGACTTGCAAAGCGGGTAAACCTTATGAGCTGCAAGACCAAATATGCCGGCGATGCACCGTTGATCGGTGTGAAAAAGCGGCCCGTTTAAGTCGGTGGGTAGGTTGCTAGAGTCTTTCGGTGACGGAAGACCCAGATAAATGACAACATAGTACAGAATCCTGCTTATGATGCTGTAAAAAACAGGTCGGCCAGTGGCCGACCTGTTTTTTTAACACGCTTTCAATCCATGTTCAACTGCATTGAAATCAAGTGAAGACAGTGCAATGTTTTTACATTTTTACAATAACTGCGCTATCGCTTCGTTTCAATAAGGTTGCATGAAAAACTCCTTTTTCATCATCAAATCGTAACTTTGCAGCCAAAATCAATGCTTTGTATGAGAATTAACCTACCGACTTTTTTTTCCTTTCTTCTTTTGTTTTCATTTTCCGCTTTTTCGCAGCAGCAAATCTATTTCGATGCAAGCAACAGCATGCTTCGCGAAAGTATTGAGCTGATTCAAAAAGAACAATATGGTGCAGCGAGGTTCAAAATCAACCAAATACAAAGGCATGACGGCCATTTGAGCGAAGTCACACGCAGTGATTTGGCCTACTATGATGCCCTTTGCGCGGTGCAATTAAACGACCAGGATGCTGCTGAAAAAATTGATGATTTTGGGCGGCAACACCGCAGCAGCCAATGGTCGGCACGCATGAAATTTCTCGAAGGAAGGGTTCAATTTGAGGAAAAACGGTACTCCAAAGCTCTTGAGGCCTTCAACAAAGTGGATACAGATCAACTTCCTTCTTTTGAAAAGGCAGAGCTGGATTACAAAAAAGGTTTTTGTTTGATGAAACAAAACAACATCGAGGAAGCCGTGCTCTCTTTTGAGGAAGCCACCAAATCAGAAAGTCCTTTTCGCAATGCTTCTCATTACTACTTAGGGCATCTTTATTATACCATGAATGAAGATCAAAAGGCCGAAGCCGCCTTTCAATCCATCAGACACATCGCGCAATACAAAAAAATTATTCCCTATTATGAACTTCAAATGGCCTATCGCAGAGGCGATTACGGTTTGGTGAATGATAAAGGAAAAGAAATTCTACTTAAATCAGACACCAAAAAACGGGCGGAAGTACTTCCATTGCTGGCCGATGCCGCCTATAAAAATGGTGAAAGTGCCATTGCTTTGGAGTTTTACAACCAACTCGAAAAACAGCATCGCGGTCAGCTCAGCCGCATTGATGAGTACCAAAAGGCTATGATCTATTATGAAACCGGAAATTACAAAGATGCGGCAGCAGTTTTTCAAAAAATAAACAACTCCAACGACAGCCTCGATCAAAGTGCAGCCTACTTTCTTGCGCAATGTTACCTCAAAACCGATCAAAAGATTTTTGCACGACAAGCGTTTTTAAGTGCTTTCAAAAACAAATCTGATACCGAAATCAGCCATGATGCTTTGATGAACTACGCCCGATTGAGCTTAGAAATTGGCAGCGACAATTACAATGAAGCAACGGTTTTGCTACAAGAGTTTATCACTGCAAATCCCAAATCGGCTTTAATGAATGAGGCACAACAACTTCTTGTTCAGCATTATCTTACCACAAAAAATTATGATGCTGCTTTAGAATCGCTCGAAACCAACAAAAAAAACGACCCCAAGCTACAAGCCGTTTATGAAAAACTCGTTTTCTCCTTGGCCACCGACCTTTTCAACGAAAGTCAGTTTGACCAAGCCATTGTCTATTTTGCCAAAGTAAATCCTTCCGGAAGCGGTGAAAACAATGCGGCTGCTTTGTTTTGGACTGCCGAAGCCTATTACCGCAAAAAAAACTATGTGGATGCCCAAAGGTTTTACAAACAATTTATGGCCCATCGCGCTGCCTCAAAATCTCCTCTTAAACCATTGGCTCATTACAACTTAGCTTACAGTTATTTTCAGTTGACACAATATGGCCCGGCTTTGGCCTCCTTTAAGCAATACCTCGAAAAGCCCTTGGCCGATCAGCCGCAACTTAAAACCGACAGCTGGTGTCGGGTGGGCGACTGCCATTTTATAGGCCGTGAATACACAAAAGCCATCGAAGCCTATAAAAATGTGATCAACGCAGGACAGCAACAAACCGATTACGCCCTTTACCAAAGTGGTTTAGCGTATGGCGCTTTGGGTCAGCACAACCAAAAAATAGCCCAACTCGATCAAATTGTGAAGCGTTTCAACCAATCCATTTATTACGACCAGGCTTTGTATGAGATTGGAGCTACCCACTTGGTCATGAACGATCAACGCAGTGCCATCAGCAGTTTCGACAAATTGGTGCGTGAAAGACCACGATCGGTGTATGCCCGCGAAGCCCAACTCAAAATTGGTTTTATCTATTTCAACAACAACCAAACCGATGAGGCCATCACCGCCCTTCAAAAAGTGGCCGAAAGTTATCCGGGAACGCCCGATGCCCGCGAGGCTTTGAACACCCTCAAAGTCATTTTCATGGAGTCGAACAACATAGACGCTTATTTTAAACTCACCAAAAAATTAGGCTTTGGCGAGCTCAGCAACAACGAGCAAGAATCATTGACCTTTACCACAGGCGAAAACTTTTATAACGAAAACCGTTTACCCGAAGCCCGCCAAGCATTGGAAGGCTATCTTAAAAATTATCCGCAAGGCAGCAACGCGGTGAGTGCGCATTACTATCTGGCAAAAATCAAGTTACCGAACGAAAAAGATGAGGCTCTGAGCCATTTTAACATCGTGATTCAATCGGCCAACAACCCCTATATGGAGGAAGCTTTGCTCGAAGCCGCGAGGATTTATTACGACAACGAAAAGTACCCCGAAGCGCAAAAATACTACGAGCAACTCTTTAGTTTGACTGATCAGCCCCTTCAAAAAATTGAAGCCCTCGAAGGCATGATGAAATGCAGTTACTTCAATAAAAAATATACTGATGCCATCGGTTACTCCGAAAAACTACTGAACAACAGCAACGCGGGTCCAAAACAAATCCGTCAAGCACATTACATTGCCGGAAAATCAATGTTTGAAACCAATGATTTAGAGGGTGCAAAAAAACAATTTTCGGAAGTACAAAAAACCGAAAATGATGTTTTAGGTGCTGAGGCTTATTATCTTATGGCACGCATCAACTTCAACAAAGGCTACCTCGACGATGCGGAAAATCAAATTTTCGACCTTTCCGAAAAGTACCGCCGCTATGAGTATTGGGTGGCCAAAGGTTTTATTTTACTGGCCGATATTTACGTGAAAAACAACAATATTTTTCAAGCCAAAGAAACTTTGAAGAGCATTGTGGAAAATTATAAAGGGAGCGACTTGCGCGACGAAGCGGCCAGAAAATTATCCATGCTCCAATAAAAACAACACCTCCATGAAAACCCTTCATCAGAATTATTATACAAGAATGAATAAGCTGAAAACCTATCCTTTAATAGCATTGATTATCCTTTCAGCCATCACCCTTCCAGCTATAACGTGGGCTCAAAGCCACAACGAAAAGGTGACCATTGTAGGCAGCTTTCAGCCCAATCTTCGCGAAGCAACCAAAATTAACCTCAATCCAGAAGAAAAAAACAACGATTTTGAGATTGGTGAGGTCAATTTCAGCAACCTGCAAAAGCCCTTGTCGCTTAAAAACGAAGCCCCGCTTATTGCAGCCTCCACGGTACGTACCGATGAAAAAAAATCTACCTTTCGCAACTACCTCAAAGCCGGTTTTGGCACCAACCTCAGCCCTTTGTTTCTTTTTCAACACCATTCGGCCTTGTCCAAAAGCACCTTATTCAATTTTGGCCTTAAACACCACTCTTCATGGGTGAATGTGCGCGATTACGCCCCCTCCACCTGGATGAAAAACAAACTTGACATCGGCATACAAAATACTTTCAACGACTATATCCTTTCTACCGAAGCCGATTACAGTTTCGATCAATTGCATTATTACGGCTTCAAACCGGCTGATTTTCCTGAAACGAGCATCAACAAAGACGCCCTCTTACAACACTACCAACGTCTTAACTTACAATCGCAATTGAGCAGCAACTATAACAACGTGAACTATTTACATCATGTTTTTGGAGTTAAATACAGCTATTTTTCCGATAAATATTCGCAATACGAGCATCAAGTGGCCTTGAGTGGCCAGCTTCAAAAATACTATGACTGGTTCAATTATGACGGAACACAGCTCACCGGTCTCGACTTTAAGGCCAGCTTTGTTTCGGGCGGCGATAGCTTGATCAACCGTCAGACCATTTGGCTCTACGCCCGACCTTATTTGCAATTGACCGGCAGTTTTTATGAACTGCGGGCAGGACTGGACTTCTCCGTTGCAGTGGACAACAAATCCGAGGTGTTTGTACACCCCGAACTCACAGGGAAACTGTATATTTTCGATAACCAAGTGGAGTTGTATGCTGGCTTTAGCGGTAAATCTGAAGAACAAACCACCAACAGCCTGACTTTGGAAAACCCTTTCTTGAAGACCGCTAATCACCATTATTTCAGCAACACCAAAAAACTTTTCCAAACCGGAATAAAAACAAGTGTCATCCCACGCCTCGATCTTCATTTGGGTTTCACTTACCAAGAAACCGACAATGGTTCATTTGTAATTACTGAAACCAACACCTTATTCAACAACTACTTAGACCTTGTTTTTGACAATTATCAGCGTTTAGGTTTTGCCGTTGAAGCCTCTTATCATTATAACAATCAATGGCAATCGCGCTTGCGCATGAACTTCGATCGGTATGAAACCGAAACCTTGCTGAAAGCTTGGCACAAGCCTGAATTTGAAGCCAAATGGAGTGTGAACTACCGATTGAACGCGCAATGGAGCTTTGAGACTGAAGTCATTGCGCTTGGCGAACGCTTTGCAGCTGGTAAGGCCGAAACGCTTTTTAAACCCATCCGCTTAAAACCTCTTGTTGACCTCAATATGGAAGCCACCTACCGTTTCACCGAACAATTTTCCGTTTTCGTGCAAGGCAACAATATATTGAATAACCGCTATGAGCGTTTTTACAACTATCCTGTTCAAGGCCTTCAACTTTTAGGCGGTATCAAATTGCTTTTTTAAGCATCATCGT
>JADYZK010000049.1 GCA_020853175.1 Bacteroidales bacterium | reverse complement strand
GGTTTTCGATAATTTCTCCACCGCTGGCACTTGATTTTTGCGGCTTGGCCATCAGTCCCCTCATTCCTGAAAGCTGGCGGATTTGTTCTTTTGAACCCCTCGCACCTGATTCGAGCATCATGAAAACAGGGTTGAAGCCTTGATCGTCTTGCGACAGATTGGTCATTACCGTATTGGTCAAACGTGAGTTCGTATGTGTCCAAATATCAATGATTTGGTTGTAGCGTTCGTTGTTGGTGATGAATCCCATATTGTAGTTGGCGAGAACTTCTGAAACTTCTTCGTCGGCTTGACGGATCAATTCATCTTTTACTGCCGGTATTTTTACATTGCTGAGGTTAAACGAAAGTCCACCCTTGAAAGCCATTTTAAAACCTAGGTTTTTGATGTCATCCAAAAATTTCGCGGCAGCTGCTGTTCCTTGTTTTTTTACCATTGAGCCGATGATATCGCGCAATGATTTCTTTGTAAGAAGTTGATTGACGAAACCATAACCTTTTGGAACTACTTCGTTAAACAGAACCCTACCTACTGTTGTTTCGGTAAGTTTATTCACGATGGTATCTCCTTCTTTGATGTCAACTTTTACATGGATGATGGCGTGAAGATCGGCCCTTTTTTCATTGTAGGCAATAATCACTTCCTCTGGTGCATAAAAGCGCATTCCTTCACCTTTTACAGGATGATCAGGAGTGCTTTTGCGTGCTTTGGTGATGTAGTATAACCCAAGAACCATGTCCTGAGAAGGAACAGTGATAGGTGCGCCATTTGCAGGATTGAGGATGTTGTGCGAAGCCAGCATCAAGATTTGAGCTTCCAAAACGGCGGCATTTCCAAGCGGCACGTGAACGGCCATTTGGTCACCGTCAAAGTCGGCATTGAAAGCGGTACATACTAAAGGGTGCAGCTGAATGGCTTTTCCTTCAACGAGCTTAGGCTGAAAGGCTTGAATCCCTAAACGGTGAAGGGTAGGGGCGCGGTTCAGCAAAATGGGATGACCTTTAAGAATGTTTTCGAGAATATCCCAAACGATAGGATCTTTTCTGTCAACGATTTTTTTGGCTGATTTAACTGTCTTTACAATGCCACGTTCCAGCATTTTGCGAATGATGAACGGCTTAAACAGCTCGGAAGCCATGTCTTTTGGAATTCCACATTCGTTCAAGTTCAGCTCAGGACCAACCACGATTACCGAACGGCCTGAATAGTCAACGCGCTTTCCCAGTAAGTTTTGACGGAAACGTCCTTGTTTACCTTTCAAGCTGTCGCTTAGCGATTTAAGTGGACGATTTGATTCTGTTTTTACGGCACTGGCCTTACGTGAGTTATCGAACAACGAATCAACAGCTTCCTGCAACATACGTTTTTCGTTGCGCATGATTACGTCAGGAGCTTTAATTTCGATGAGTCTTTTCAAACGGTTGTTGCGAATGATAACCCTGCGGTAGAGGTCGTTAAGGTCGGAGGTGGCAAAACGTCCACCATCCAGCGGCACCAGTGGCCTAAGCTCCGGAGGAATCACCGGAACCACCTTGGTTATCATCCATTCGGGACGATTTTCAATGCGTGAACGGGCATCGCGGAAGGCTTCAAACACCTGAAGACGTTTAAGAGCTTCTTGTTTCCGTTGTTGCGATGTTTCAGTGTTGGCTTTGTGACGCAGGTCAAATGAAATTTGATCCAAATCGAGGCGTGCCAGCAAATCATGAATGGCTTCTGCACCCATTTTGGCAATAAACTTGTTGGGGTCAGAATCAGGTAGATGCTGATTGTCGGCCGGCAAAGCCTCAACAATATCAATATATTCTTCTTCAGTGAGGAAATCCATCACTTGCAAGCCTGCTTCTAATTTTATGCCCGGCTGAATGATCACGTATCTTTCATAATAGATGATCATATCGAGTTTTTTGGTTTGTAATCCAAGCAATGCACCAATTTTGTTGGGCAATGAGCGGAAATACCAAATATGTGCGACAGGAACCACCAATTGAATGTGTCCCATGCGTTCTCTTCTTACTTTTTTCTCAGTAACTTCAACACCGCAACGGTCGCAAATGATTCCTTTATATCTGATCCGTTTGTATTTGCCACAATGGCATTCCCAGTCTTTTACTGGTCCGAAAATGCGTTCACAGAACAGCCCATCTCGTTCGGGTTTGTATGTCCTGTAATTGATTGTTTCAGGTTTGAGGACCTCGCCACTCGAACGTTCCAGAATGGATTCGGGAGAAGCAAGGCTAATGGTTATTTTTGAAAAGTTGCTGCTGATCGTACTGTCTTTCCTGAAAGCCATATTATTGTGATCTGTTAGTTAAAAGATTGTGAAATGCAGCCTCAGAAACTGAGGCTGCATAATGATTTTTTAGTCGAAAGTTATTTCGAGGCCTAAACCGCGAAGTTCGTGGATGAGTACATTAAACGATTCGGGTATGCCCGGCGTTGGCATATTATCGCCTTTCACGATGGCTTCGTATGTTTTGGCTCTGCCCACAACATCATCCGATTTAACGGTGAGAATTTCCTGCAAGATGTTGCTGGCGCCAAAGGCTTCGAGAGCCCAAACTTCCATCTCACCAAAACGTTGTCCCCCAAACTGGGCTTTACCTCCAAGGGGTTGCTGCGTAATCAGAGAGTAAGGTCCGATGGAGCGGGCGTGCATTTTGTCGTCAACCATGTGGTGCAGTTTCAACATATAAATGTATCCTACAGTAGCTGGCTGGTCAAAGCGTTCGCCGGTTCCACCGTCATAAAGATATACGCTTCCGTTTTCGGGAAGTCCTGCTTTGGTGAGGTAGCCGTTGATTTCGTCAATGTGCGCTCCATCAAAGATGGGGGTGGCAAATTTAACACCAAGTTTAGCTCCGGCCCAACCCAAAACAGTTTCGTAAATCTGTCCGAGGTTCATACGTGAAGGAACACCAAGAGGATTCAAAACAATGTCAACGGGTGTGCCATCTTCCAAGAAAGGCATGTCTTCTTCGCGCACGATACGGGCAACAATCCCTTTGTTACCGTGCCTACCGGCCATTTTATCACCGATATTGAGTTTGCGTTTTTTGGCCACATACACCTTTGCCATCTGAACAATGCCATTGGGCAACTCATCACCAACGGTAGCTACAAACTTTTTACGGTTGTAAATACCATAATACTCTTTGTGCTTGATGTTGTAGTTGTGAATGAGCGTCTTAATCTTTTCGTTGTCCTCCTTGTCGGTGGTCCACTTATTGGGATTTATAGAAGCAAAGTCAATGGCTAACAGCGACTTTTGTGTGAACTTGGCTTTCTTAGGGATGATGGTTTCTTTGTAGTTATTCATCACACCTTGCGATGTTCTATTATTGAGAAGCATCAACAATTTGTCAACCAATTTATTTTTTAGGTCGGTGGATTGGCGGTTGAATTGGTCTTCAAGTTCTTGAACCAAATCTTTGTCTTTGGCTTTCGATTTGCGGTCTTTGATAACCCTTGAGAACAGTTTTTTGTCAATCACTACACCTTTCATTGATGGTGGTGCTTTCAATGAGGCGTTCTTCACGTCACCAGCTTTATCGCCAAAGATGGCTCTAAGGAGTTTCTCCTCAGGTGTTGGATCGCTTTCTCCTTTGGGAGTAATTTTTCCAATCAAAATGTCGCCTTCGGTAACTTCGGCACCAATACGGATGAGTCCGTTTTCGTCGAGGTCTTTGGTAGCTTCGGCACTTACGTTTGGAATATCATTGGTAAGCTCTTCAATACCACGTTTGGTATCTCTCACTTCGAGTGAAAATTCTTCGATGTGGATAGAGGTGAAGACGTCTTCTTTTACAATTCTTTCCGAGATAACAATAGCATCCTCAAAATTGTATCCTTTCCAAGGCATGAAAGCCACCATCAGATTGCGTCCGATGGCAAGTTCGCCATTTTGGGTGGCATATCCTTCGCACAAAACCATTCCTTTGGTAACACGATCGCCTCTATGAACGATAGGTTTAAGGTTGATGCTTGTGTTTTGGTTGGTGCGGATATATTTGGTGAGATGATATGTTTTCACATCCTCATCGAAACTAAGAATTTTTTCTTCTTCGGTTCGGTCGTAGCGTATCGTAATTTTAGTTGCATCCACAAAGATCACTTCACCTTCGCCTTCTGCATTGATAAGCACACGTGAATCTTCGGCAACTGAACGCTCAATTCCGGTTCCAACAATGGGTGTTTCAGGTTGTAAAAGAGGTACAGCCTGACGCATCATGTTCGATCCCATGAGGGCGCGGTTGGCATCATCATGTTCGAGGAAGGGAATAAGTGAAGCTGCGATAGACGCAATTTGGTTAGGAGCCACGTCAATTAAGTCAACCTTTTCACGGTCAATAATGGGATAATCGGCAAGATACCTAACTTTTACCCTTTCCTCTTCGAAAAGACCTGACTTTTGCATCGCGGTGGTTGCCTGGGCGATGATTTTATCTTCTTCTTCTTCGGCACTAAGATAAACAGGAGCGTTGTTTAGGTCAACAACTCCTTCATTTACTACCCGATAAGGAGTCTCAATGAATCCTAATTTATTGATTTTAGCATAAACACACAAAGAAGAAATCAATCCGATGTTGGGGCCTTCCGGTGTTTCAATGGTACATAAACGGCCATAATGGGTGTAGTGAACGTCACGCACCTCAAAACCGGCTCTTTCGCGTGAGAGACCTCCAGGTCCGAGGGCTGAAATTCTTCTTTTATGAGTAACTTCCGACAGTGGGTTGGTTTGATCCATGAACTGCGAAAGTTGGTTGGTGCCAAAAAAGGAATTGATGACCGACGAAAGTGTCTTAGCGTTGATCAGGTCGGTTGGAGTAAACACCTCGTTGTCGCGAACGTTCATGCGCTCACGAATGGTGCGTGCCATACGTGCCAAACCAACTCCAAACTGGGCATAAAGTTGTTCGCCAACTGTACGCACACGGCGATTACTCAAGTGGTCAATATCATCAACTTCAGTTTTCGCATTGGCGAGTTCAACCAAGTATTTAATGATAGAGATGATGTCTTCTTTGGTTAGAACTTTGGTGTCGGCAGAAGTACTTAAATTGAGTTTACGGTTGATCCTGTAACGGCCAACTTCTCCTAAATCATAACGTTTATCGGAGAAGAACAATTTATCAATAATTCCCCGAGCCGTTTCCTCATCGGGTGGCTCTGCATTTCTTAACTGTCGGTAAATAAACTCAACTGCCTCTTTTTCGGAGTTGGCAGTATCTTTTTGCAGCGTGTTAAAAATGATCGAATATTCGGAGGTGTTAAAGTCCTCGCGATGCAGGAGAATTGCCTTTACTCCCGAATCAACGATAAGGTCAATATGATCGTTTTCGAGAATGGTTTCACGCTCAATGATAACTTCATTTCGCTCGATGGAAACCACTTCACCGGTGTCTTCATCTACAAAATCTTCGATCCAAGACCGCACGACCCTTGCAGCCAATTTTCGGCCTAAAACACGTTTTAGACCTGCTTTGCTTACTTTAACTTCTTCGGCGAGGTTGAAAATTTCAAGGATATCCTTGTCTGTTTCAAAACCAATTGCGCGGAGCAGGGTGGTAACGGGTAATTTTTTCTTTCTGTCAATGTAGGCATACATGACGTTGTTGATATCGGTTGAGAATTCCATCCACGATCCTTTGAAGGGGATGATTCTGGCCGAATAAAGCTGTGTGCCGTTGGCATGTTTGTGCTGCCCGAAGAAAACGCCAGGCGAACGATGCAATTGTGAAACCACAACGCGTTCGGCACCGTTGACAACAAAAGTGCCTTTGGGTGTCATATAAGGGATCATTCCCAAATAGACATCTTGCACTATTGTTTCAAAGTCTTCATGCTCGGGATCAGTACAATAAAGCTTGAGCTTTGCTTTAAGGGGTACGCTGTAAGTAAGTCCACGTTCGATGCACTCTTCAATGGTGTAGCGCGGTGGATCTACGAAATAGTCAAGAAATTCGAGTACAAAATTGTTTCGAGCATCCGTTATGGGGAAATTCTCAGCGAAAACCTTATAAAGTCCTTCTTCTTTTCGGTTCTCGGTGTTGGTATCCAGTTGGAAAAAATCTTGAAAAGATTGTAGCTGGATATCCAGAAAATCCGGATATTTAATTATGTTTTTCGTGGATGCGAAACTGATTCTTTCGGATGATTTTACTGCCAAGGTCTTAATGTTTTGGAAGCCTGTTGAGGCAGGCGGGTTAAAAATAAAAAGAAACAATATTCACAAATGCAAAATAGGCGCAAAACCTCTATCTCAATCAGCATTGAGATAGAGGTTGCTTTGCCTCATTTTTGCAGAAATCTATCCTTCTTACTTAACTTCAACCTCTGCACCAGCTTCTTCTAACTGAGATTTAAGTGCATTGGCTTCGTCTTTACTGACGCCTTCTTTAACTGGTTTTGGAGCAGCATCAACCAATTCTTTGGCTTCTTTCAAACCAAGGCTGGTGAGTTCTTTTACCAATTTAACAACTGCGAGTTTAGAAGCACCAGCTGATTTCAGGATGACATCAAAAGAAGTCTTTTCTTCAACTTCAGGTGCATCAGCGCCACCACCGGTTGAGGCGGCAACAGCTACTGCAGCTGCAGCGGGTTCAATACCATATTCTTCTTTCAAAATGGTAGCTAATTCGTTGACCTCTTTAACTGTAAGGTTTACCAATTGCTCTGCGAAAGCTTTCAAATCTGCCATTTTATTTACGTTTTAATAGTGATAACAATTTTATTTTCTTTTTTTTGAATTCTAATAATTCACGATTATCCTTCTTTTTCGGAGAGGGTTTTGAGGATACCGCTGAGCTTTTGTCCGCCCGACTGCAATGCACCGATAACGTTCTTTGCTGGCGATTGCAACAAGGCAATCAAGTCGGCAATGAGTTCGTTCTTCGATTTCACATTGATCAGGAAGTCAATTTGATGGTCGCCAATATAGGCAGCTTCTTCAATAAATGCTGCTTTTAAAACAGGACGTTTTGACGTCTTGCGAAACTCTTTGATGAGTTTGGCAGGAGCATTTCCTGCTTCAGCAAACATAATTGAAGTAGCTCCTTTAAGCTCTCCATACAAATCGCTCATATCAATTCCCGTGCGTTCCATCGCCTTGCGAAGCAGTGCGTTTTTTACTACGAGAAGTTCGATATCACGGCTGTAACATAAACGACGTAGCTTGGATGTGGTTTCCGCATTTAAATCTGATATATCTGCCAGATAAAAATTTGGATTGGCAACCAGCTTTTCAGCTATGTTTTCAATGATCGTTAATTTTTCTTCTTTTCTCATATCAATAACTTCCTTTTCTTTTTTAGATTGTTACTGATTTAAGGTCGATCTGAATTCCCGGGCTCATCGTACTTGAGATAAAAATACTTTTAACATAAGTACCTTTTGAAGCCGAGGGTTTAAGTTTGACGATGGTTTGAATCAACTCTCTTGCGTTTTCAATCACCTTTTCTGGATCAAAGCTCACTTTTGCAACACCGGCATGGACGATTCCATATTTATCAACTTTAAAGTCAATTTTACCGGCCTTTACTTCTTGAATAGCTTTACCAATATCCATTGTGACAGTACCTGTTTTGGGGTTCGGCATCAGGCCGCGGGGGCCTAAAATACGACCCAAAGCACCTACTTTAGGCATCACGTTGGGAGTGGTGATTACGACGTCAATATCCGTCCAACCGTCTTTTATTTTTTGAATGTATTCATCCAAACCGACGAAATCAGCACCTGCGTCCTTTGCTTCTTGTTCTTTATCGGGGGTACAAAGTACCAAAACCCGCATGACCTTACCCGATCCGTGTGGAAGTGTTACCGATCCGCGTACCATTTGATTGGCTTTACGGGGATCAACACCCAAACGTACGTTAAGATCAACAGAAGCGTCAAACTTGGTGTAGGTGATTTTTTTGACGATATCAACTGCTTCAGTCAAGGAGTAAATCTTGCTTTTGTCGAACTTAGCCAGAGCGTCTTTCTGTTTTCTGGTCAGTTTTGCCATTTAACTAAATGTGTTAAGGGTTCTACAAAATGCTTGAAACTAAAGTGTCCTACTTTAGTTTACTTCAAATGGGGCGTCGCCTGTTACCTTAACTCCCATACTGCGGGCTGTACCTGCTACCATTTTCATTGCTGAATCCATGGTGAAAGAGTTTAAATCTTTTACCTTAACTTCTGCGATGGTACGTACTTGGTCCCACGTGATAGATCCAACTTTTGCCCTGTTAGGTTCTGCTGAACCCTTCTTGATGGCAGCCATTTCTCTAATCTGTATAGCAACCGGTGGTGCTTTTACAACAAAATCGAACGATTTATCCTTATACACAGTGATGATAACAGGCACAATTTTGCCAGCCATATCTTGGGTACGGGCGTTGAATTGTTTGCAAAACTCCATGATGTTGACACCCTTAGATCCTAAAGCAGGACCTACAGGTGGAGAGGGATTAGCGGCTCCTCCTTTGATTTGCAGTTTTACTAATGCGCTTACTTCTTTTGCCATTTTAATCCTTTAATAAGATTCAATATGTAGGAAGTTTGTAAGTTCCCTACGATTCTTTTTCTACTTGCATGAAGCTGAGTTCGAGAGGTGTTTTTCTGCCAAAAATCTTAACCATGACTTTGAGCTTCTTTTTTTCCTCATTGATCTCTTCAATCACGCCACTGAAGCTGTTGAACGGGCCATCGGTAACAGTAACAGATTCGCCGATGATGAAAGGAATATTTACTTCCTCGCCCATCTCCGACAATTCGTCCACTTTACCTAAAATCCGCTTAACCTCCGCAGGTCGCAGTGGATCTGCTTCTCCTTTCGTACCTAAGAAACCTAACACGTTAGGAATTGACTTAATCGTGTGTGGAATCTCTCCTGTTAAGATGGCTTCAATCAAAACATAGCCGGGAAAATAGTTCCGCTCTTTGCTGATCTTTTTCCCTTTTCTAATTTGAAATACCTTCTCAGTAGGAATAAGCACCTGAGAAATTGATGACTGCAATCCTAAGCGTGCGATTTCGGATTCAAGGTATTCTTTTACCTTTTTCTCCTTACCGCTGATTGCACGGATTACATACCATTTTTTTTCTAAGGAATCATTCATGGAGAATCAAAAACTTGAATAGGTGGAAACATACAAAAATTAATATCTAATTTCTCAGATATCCTTAAAAAAGTCGGTAGAAATTTTCAAGGACAGTTC
The DNA here is from genome assembly GCA_020853175.1 of Bacteroidales bacterium. Classification (GTDB taxonomy): domain Bacteria; phylum Bacteroidota; class Bacteroidia; order Bacteroidales; family F082; genus JALNZU01. Next base: position 3,084 of record JADYZK010000049.1, on the reverse strand, counting down.
TGAATGATATATCCATCAGGTAAACCACCGCGGCGATTATGAGGGAAGCAATGGATACTACCATAGCACTGCTTTGCAACTCACTCCACGTAGGCCAGGATACCTTTTGCATCAACTCGGTATAACTTTCCTTTGCGTAATTGACAATGCTGAATTTTGACATCGATTTATTTCTTTTAAGTTGCACGGGTGGTAGGAATCGAACCCACAACCAATGGTTTTGGAGACCACTACTCTACCAATTGAGCTACACCCGTGTGATGTAATGAAAGGTGCTCCTTTTCAGGAACACCTTTCATCGTTTATTTTTAAAAAATTATTTATTCGAGGATCTCAGTTACCTGTCCGGCACCAACTGTACGTCCACCTTCGCGGATAGCGAAACGCAATCCTTTGGTCATAGCAATCTCGGCAATCAGTTTAACTTCGATGGTGAGGTTGTCACCTGGCATTACCATTTCAACGCCTGCTGGTAACATAATTTCACCGGTAACGTCTGTTGTTCTGAAGTAGAACTGAGGACGGTATTTGTTGTGAAATGGAGTGTGACGTCCACCTTCTTCTTTTTTCAAGATATACACCTCAGCTTTGAAAAATTTGTGAGGTTTAACAGAACCCGGGGCAACAATTACCATACCCCTACGGATTTCGTCTTTGTCAACACCACGGAGCAGCAAACCGGCATTGTCACCAGCTTCACCACGATCGAGGATTTTGCGGAACATTTCTACTCCGGTAACAACTGATTTGAGTTTTTCAGCACCCATACCGATAATTTCTACCGGATCACTTGTGTTGATAACACCAGTTTCAATACGACCGGTAGCAACAGTTCCACGACCTGTGATCGAGAATACGTCTTCAACTGGCATAAGGAATGGTTTGTCTTGATCGCGCTCAGGAAGTGGAATCCAACTGTCGCAAGCATCCATCAATTCGTAGATTTTTTCAACCCATTTTGGTTCTTTGTTCAAACCACCAAGTGCCGAACCTTGAATAACAGGAGTATTATCACCATCGAATTTGTAGAATGTAAGTAAATCTCTTACTTCCATTTCAACCAATTCCAACAATTCTTCATCGTCAACAAGGTCAACTTTGTTCATAAAAACAACCAATCTTGGAACACCTACTTGGCGAGCCAAAAGGATGTGTTCACGCGTTTGTGGCATTGGACCGTCTGTGGCAGCAACAACGATAATAGCACCGTCCATTTGGGCAGCACCAGTTACCATGTTCTTCACGTAGTCAGCGTGACCAGGACAGTCAACGTGGGCATAGTGACGATTTACTGTTTCGTACTCAACGTGAGCAGTATTGATGGTGATACCTCTTTCTTTTTCTTCAGGTGCAGCATCAATAGAGTCAAATGATGTGAACTTGGCCAAACCCTTATCAGCTAGACACAATGTAATTGCAGCTGTGAGTGTAGTCTTACCGTGGTCAACGTGACCAATTGTTCCGATGTTAACGTGTGGCTTGGTCCTTGAAAATTTTTCTTTAGCCATATCTACTTTGTTTATTAAAGGTGTTAAAAAGTTTATTTGAGCCAATGATGAGGATTGAACTCATGACCTCTTCCTTACCAAGGAAGCGCTCTACCACTGAGCTACATCGGCTTTTGAGCGGGAAACCGGGCTCGAACCGGCCACCTACAGCTTGGAAGGCTGTCGCTCTACCAAATGAGCTATTCCCGCTTTAAGAATGTGGGGGAGGAAGGATTCGAACCTCCGAAGGCTGCGCCAACAGATTTACAGTCTGCCCCATTTGACCGCTCTGGTACTCCCCCTTTATTCAAAATGTCTTACTTGAGCCGGTAGAGGGATTCGAACCCCCGACCAGCTGATTACAAATCAGCTGCTCTGGCCAACTGAGCTACACCGGCTTTTGCTCAAGAACGTTGCTCTACAAAATAATTGCAGACCCCTGTAAAAAGGTCTGCAAAAATAGATACTTTAATTTAATTGACAAAGACATTTTGTAAAAAAAATGTCAAATAAAGTGTAAAATGTCGTAAGATATTGATAATGATATTGTTCTACTTGTTTTGTTTTGCTTTATGCTTCTCAATTTGCTTCTTCAAAGCATCAATAACTTCATCGGTAGCCTCCTCAAAAGTCTTACTTTGTTTGGATGCAAAAAGATCGTTACCCCTGATGAGCAACTTAATCTCCGTTATTTTGTTTTCAGGATTGTCGGTGTTGTCCAACTTTAGCATGACTTCGGCACCGATGATCTCGCTAAAGAGCTTGCCGAGTTTTTCGATTTTGTTGGTGATAAATGCTTCCAGTTTTTGGTCAGCCTTGAAATGAACAGATGTGATGTTTAATTGCATAGTTACCTCCTTTTATTAAAATTGGTGTTAATTAGCCCTTTGGATGGGCTTGTTCATGTATTTTTTTTAATTGTTCAATCGTGTTGTGGGTATAAACTTGTGTTGCCGCTAAACTGGTGTGTCCTAAAAGCTCTTTTACTGCTATAAGACTAGCTCCATTGTTTAATAAATGGGTGGCAAAGGTGTGGCGCAACACATGCGGACTGGTTTTAGTTAGGGTTGTTATTTTTTTTAATTCTTCGTTTACTGATTTATAAACCCAGGTTTTTGATGGGCTGCGACCCTGTTTGTTTATTATTAACGCTTGAGTAGGCGGGTTTGTTTTATCCCTCTCGATAAGAAATTGATTGAAAAGTGATTCGAGGTTGGGGTGCATAGGGATAAGTCGCTGTTTGTTTCTTTTTCCGGTGACTTTGATTGTTTTTGTCGAAAAATCAAGATCGCCAACTTGCAACCCCATCAATTCGGATAGTCGCATCCCACTTTGATAAAAAGTTTCTATGATCACTTTTTTTAACAAAGGTTCAAAATTGTGAATTGCTGGAGATTCGGCAACTTTGTTCATATCAGACAACGGAACAAAGTTAGCAACACGTTTTTTATTTTTTAAGGATTTTAGTTGTGTTGCAGGATGTACTTTAATACTTTGGTTGCGTACTAAAAAATCATAAAAAGCTCGTACCGAAGAGATTTTTCGGTTGATACTGCTGTTGTCGAGTTGTTTTTGCTTGAGCTGCCTCACCCAATCG
>JADYZK010000048.1 GCA_020853175.1 Bacteroidales bacterium | reverse complement strand
TGTGTGTATTTGACTTGACGACCGATCCTCAGTTGATCCGTCCGCAGTTGCTTGATATGTCGAAAAAGCTTCGTCATCGCGGCCCCGATTGGTCGGGGATTTTTTATCACGATAAAGCCATTATGGCCCATGAAAGGCTGGCTATTGTAGATCCCATCTCGGGTGGACAGCCGCTCTACAGCGAAGATGGTAGTTTGGTGCTTGCCGTAAATGGCGAAATTTACAACCACTTGCACTTGCGCGAAACCTTGACAAAACCTTACCGTTTTCAAACACAGTCAGACTGCGAAATTATTTTAGCGCTTTACAACGAAAAGGGATCCGATTTTCTAGAAGATTTAAACGGCATTTTCGCCTTCGCGCTGTATGACCAAACCAACAATACCTACCTTATCGGAAGAGACCACATCGGTATTATACCTTTATATATGGGTTGGGACAAAAGCGGAAATTTCTATGTGGCATCAGAACTTAAAGCTTTGGAAGGGGTTTGTCCGACGATTGAAGAATTTCCTCCCGGACATTATCTCGATAGCCGCGACGGCACACCTCAACCTTGGTATCAACGCGATTGGAAATCTGTTGAGGCCGTTCAAAACAACGAAAGCAGTATTGAAGCATTGCGCCAAGCCCTCGAAGCTGCCGTGCATCGCCAACTGATGTCCGATGTGCCTTACGGCGTTTTGCTTTCCGGCGGATTGGATTCGTCTATCATTTCGGCCATTGCAGCCCGTTATGCCGAAAAAAGAATTGAAACCAACGACAGCCAAAAGGCTTGGTGGCCGCGGCTTCACAGCTTTGCCATCGGCCTGATAGACTCGCCCGACCTTGCTGCTGCCCGAAAAGTAGCCGACCATTTGGGAACCGTGCATCACGAAGTGAATTTTACTATTCAGGAAGGGTTGGATGCCTTGCGCGATGTGATTTACCATATCGAAACCTATGATGTGACAACAGTCAGAGCCTCTACCCCCATGTACCTTTTGGCCCGTGTCATCAAGTCAATGGGAATAAAAATGGTGCTTTCGGGCGAAGGTGCCGATGAAATTTTTGGAGGATATCTGTATTTTCACAAAGCACCCAATGCCACCGCTTTTCATGAGGAAACACTCAGGAAGTTGAGCAAATTGCATCTCTACGATTGTTTGCGGGCCAACAAATCGCTGGCTTCGTGGGGCGTTGAGGGGCGTGTGCCTTTTCTCGATAAGGAGTTTCTCGATGTGGCCATGCGCCTTAATCCTGCCGACAAAAAACCGGGCAACGGAAAGATCGAAAAATGGATTTTACGCAAAGCCTTTGAGGAATATCTTCCGGAAAGTGTGGCTTGGCGGCAAAAAGAACAATTTTCCGATGGCGTGGGCTACAATTGGATTGACAGCCTGAAAGCGATGGTCAACAAAGAGGTTTCCGATGAAGAGATGGCCGCGGCACGTTTTCGTTTTCCCATACATACGCCGCAAAGCAAAGAGGAATATTTTTATCGTTCCATTTTTCACGCGCATTTTCCTTCGGATGCTGCTGCGAAATGTGTTCCTTCGGTGCCGTCGGTGGCCTGCAGCACGCCCGAAGCTTTGGCTTGGGATGTGGCTTTCAGCAAAATGAATGACCCCTCAGGAAGAGCCGTGGCGGGAGTACATGAGCAGTCATACAATCAAGGAACAAAAAAAATTGACTGAGGTTAATTTTTGTTGAAAAGTGATGGTTTTTAGAGCCATTTTCTTCTACGAAACTGAATGAGCATCAACACTGTGATGATAATCATAATTACCCAAACGCCCACATAACCATATTTTAAATTGAGCTCGGGCATGAACTTAAAATTCATTCCATACACTCCAACAATAAACGTTAATGGGATAAAAATAGTGGAGATGATGGTGAGGGTTTGCATCACTTTACTCAACCGCAGATTGAGCGTGGATAGGTAAATATCCTTCAATCCCGAGGCAAGATCGCGGTAGTTTTCGATGGTTTCATACACGTGCATCACATGGTCGTACACATCGTTGAAATAAGCTTTTTGGCTGGTAGTGATGAGGCTGCCTTCTGTTTTTATCAAGGTGTTGAGGGCTTCGCGAAGTGGAAAAACGGCTTTGCGAAGCAGCAGCAAATCTTTTTTCAATTGCTGGGTTTCAATCAGGATATTTTCATCGGAATGCTTCAATAAGGTATCTTCTGAACTGTCAATGACTTCGGCCAAATTCTCCATCACCCTGAAATAGTGGTCCACGATCACATCAACGAGGGCATACATAAGATAATCAACGCCGGTGTTTCTGAATCTGCTTTCGGGATTTTGCATCCTTTTATACACCAAATCAAACATGGACAACTCGCTTTCATGAAAGGAGATCAACAGGTTTTCGCGGAGTAAAAAACTTACCTGATCGGTAAAAAAATCCACTTCATCTTCAATCGGACTGATGGCTTTCATGGTAAGAAACACAAAACCTTCGCCAATTTCGGTTTTAGGACGTTGGCCGGTGTTGAGTAAATCTTCGATAAGTAAAGGGTGTAAGCCTAAGGTTTTTGCCAATTCCCCAATCATGGCGGTGTTTTGCAGCCCTGTTACTTTGATCCAATTGTTGCGGCCTTCCATCATTTTTTCCAACACCTCAGTTCCGCTTAACTGTGCGAAAACATCAAATTCGGTGGCGTTATAGCTGATCAAATCAATGGTGGTGGCTTCTGTTTTCACATTGCCGATATGCACCAAACTTCCGGGCGGAAGACCTGCCTTTTTCGACGATCCGGGCTTTCCTAATCGGGCAGTGCTTTTTCTTTTTTTGCCGGGCTTTGTTTTTTGCATATTGGGGTAATTGTTAAAAATAAAAATAGCATTTAAATATCGTCTTAGCTTTTCGCTTGTTAGAGAGGTGCGAAAGACTTGAATAATCACCACACCGAATCATCTTGCAAATCAACATGAATGAACCCAAAACTCAGAACCCCGAACCCCCTTCTCGCTATTTCTTATAATAGGTCATTGCCTCAGGCAACCATTTCTTTATTTGCGCGATACGTGTGGCATCAGAAGGGTGGGTGCTTAAAAATTCGGGTGGAGATTGTCCGCCTTTCTTTTCTGCCATACGTTGCCAGAAACTTACTGCTTCTTGCGGATTGTAGCCGGCCATAGCCATAAAGATAAGCCCCAATTTGTCAGCTTCACTTTCGTGCAATCGGCTAAAAGGAAGCGTCACGCCCAACTGACTTCCAACACCAAAGGCGGTCATCCACAAGGCTTGTGTTTGTTCGGGCTTTTCTTGAAGGGCTACCGTAAGTGCCATGCCGCCTAACTGGGTTAACATGCCTTGGCTCATGCGCTCGTTGCCATGTTCGGCCACGGCATGGGCTACCTCGTGTCCCATCACCACGGCCAATCCGGTTTCGTCTTTGGTGATGGGCAAGATGCCGGTATAAAACACCACTTTGCCGCCGGGCATGCACCAGGCGTTGGCTTCCGGACTTTCAACCAAATTAAACTCCCAGTTGTAGCCTTTCAGCTCATGCGCCATGCCTTTGCTGCTGAAATAGTCCTCCACCGCTTTCTGAATACGTGTTCCCACTTTTCGCACCAATGCAGTTTGATTGGCATTGGTTGACAATTGATTTGTTTTCACAAATTCATTGTACTGCTGAAAGCTCATGCTCAGCATTTGCGACGAAGGCAAAAGATTCAACTGCTGACGACCGGTAATGGGCACACGGCTGCACGAAAACGTGAACGTTAAGGCCAGCAACAGCAGGAGGTGGATAGGTTTTGAAATGGAAAATGGTTTCATAGGAGGCTATTTTTTTTGATTCATTTTAAGTGAGTAGGTAACTGTCGGCAAAACTATAATTTTAGTCGTTGAACGAAAAAATAGATTGCATATTGCGACGGTCAGTTCAGATGGAATGTTGATATTTTTTTAAGGTTTGTCAGTATCGTTTTTGGTTTTTACTTCTTTGTTTTTGACGTATTTGTTTAACCATTCAATCCATTCCCAGTGCATGTGAAGCACCGATTCTCGGGCCCGATAACCATGACTTTCAAAGGGCAACAACACCATGCGGGCGGTGGCACCCAATCCCCTCAGGGCATCAAAATAACGTTCGGTTTGCATGGTGAAGGTCCCCGAGTTGTCATCGGCAGCACCATGAATCAACAGCAGCGGGCTTTTCATTTTGTGGGCCTGCATAAAGGGCGACATGTTTTGGTAAAGCTCAGAGGCTTCCCAATAGTTGCGTTCTTCGCCTTGAAAACCAAAGGGAGTAAGGCTGCGGTTGTATGCGCCGCTACGTGCCACTCCGGCAGCAAATAAGTTGCAGTGGGTGAGCAAGTTGGCTGTCATAAAAGCACCGTAAGAATGACCCGAAACAGCCACACGGTCGCGGTCGGTAACGCCCATTTCAACCAGTTGATTGATGGCAGCATCGGCGTTTGCTACCAATTGTGGGATGAAAGTGTCGTTGGGTTCGGCAGCGCCTTCGCCCACAATCGGGAAGCTGGCATCGTTGAGCACAGCATAGCCTTGGGTTACCAACATGATGGGCGAGCTGGCGCCAATGCGCGTAAAAGTATATGGCGATCCGCTCACCTGTCCTGCGGCATCGGCACTTTTGTATTCATTGGGATAGGCCCAAAGCAAAGTGGGTAAAGGCTTGTCAACGCCAACGCGGAATCCTTCGGGTAGGTAAAGCGTTCCCGACAACGGAATGCTGTCGTTGCGCCAATAATGAATCATTTCTTTTTGAACGCCTTTCAAGGCAGGCATGGGATCGGGGAAAAAGGTGATTTGCTGGAGTTGTTTCTTTTTCAGCGTCCTGATGAAATAGTTGGGCTGCTGCTCTACCGATTCACGACGGGTGATCAAAACTCCTTTTTTGGTGTCAATAAGTTGAATAGGATTTTCGTAAAAAGGAGCCTCACTTCTCCACAGGCGTTGCTTTTTTCCGTTTTTTATGTGATAAGAATCAACAAAAGGGCGATTGCCTTCGGGGGAGGCACCGCTGCCGAAAAGAAATAGCTCACTGTCTTCGTTACTAAAGAGTAACACCCTTTGCCCGGCAGCATTTACGGTAGTTTGAAACCTTCCGGGGTTGTTGTATTGGTCTTCGGATGATCTTTCAAAAACTGTGGTAAGCTCGGCATTTTCTTGGCTCGGATCAAAAGAAAGGGTGCGGGTTTGGCGGTCTTTGCGCCAGTATTCGGTAACGAGAGCAAAATTATTTTTCCCCCATTGGATGCCACCAAAGCGAAGTTTCAACTTTGCAGAAAGAAAAGGTTCTCCATCAAAAGGAGCTTTCAAAAAATAAATTTGTTCGCGAAAGCTGGCTTTAGCTGCTGGATCGCCATTGTCTAAGGCTTCCACCCAAAATAGGGTCGAAGGGGCATCGGATTGCCAGTCGGGACTGCGCAGCCCTTTTGAAACGGCATCGAAACCCTGAGGAAGATTGTCGGCCACCGGAAGCTTGGCAAGGATGCGTAGGGTTTCGCCTTCGAGGTTGATGATTTCGACCACTTGCGGAAAACGGCTGTAAGGTACGATGTAACTATAAGGTTTGACATAGCGGTTTATTAAGATGTATTTGCCATCGGGCGAAGGACTGAAACTGCCGATAACGGACTTGTCGGTGATGGATGTGGTTGATCCGTCGAGCTTTACCAGACTGAGGGTTGAGGTGGCGTAATAATCGAAAAGAGCTTCATCAACCGGGTTTTTGAGCAAATCCTGAAAGGTGCGCACTGCCGCTTTGCGGCCAATATTTTCTTGCACCACCGGCCCTTTGGGAATGTTATTTCCTGTCGGTGCCAAACCTCTGTCATCAGGAACGGCTTTGA
>JADYZK010000047.1 GCA_020853175.1 Bacteroidales bacterium | reverse complement strand
TACGTCATCATGCCGGCCAAGTTTACGGGAACCGATCAAATTTTAAGTCAAATCACCGGCAGGGTCATCATCCTCGATCAGTTGCCCACCGATATCACCAACGAATACCCTGCGCTTTATCAAAATTTTGCGAAAGACACCTACAATGCCTTGATGTCGGGCCGCCATTTGTTGGCAAAATACCGCAAGCTCATCATGGTGTATCCTGGCGGCAAAGAGCCTGAAGGTCAGTTCAAAGGCTTTTTGCAATACTGCGAAGAAACATCTACTTCGTTTGAGCTCATCAGCGATTTACAAGACAGGCAAATTACTAAGGGTGAAGCCTATATCGCCATCTGGGATCGCGATCTGGTGAAGTTGGTGCTCGATGCTCAAGACAACAAGCTTGAAATCGGAACAGACATCGGAATCATTTCCTACAACGACACAGCCTTGAAACAGATTGCCGCCAACGGCATCACTACCATTTCGACCAATTTTAAAGATATGGGACAAAAATTGGCTGAGCTGTTGCTCTCTAAAAAAAATATTCAAATGGAGAATCCTTCTTCACTCATCATCAGGAAATCATTATAAGACGAAAAATATCGCCATGAAAAATGTAGCCTTACTTATTTGCAGTTTTTTCTTTTTTGGAATCGTTTCGAGCCAAACCAATGACTTTGAGAATCCCTCGGTGATCAATATCAATAGGATGGAGCCCCATGCTTTTTTCTTTCCCCACAGCACCCAAGCAGAGGCGATGAAAGCCGAATGGGGAAAATCAACTTTGGCGCAGTCGCTAAACGGCAAATGGCAATTTTATTACAGCCCCACCCATGCCGAAAAGCCGGAAGGCTACAGCAATAAAATTGCTAACCATATTCAGTGGAGTGAAATTGAAGTGCCCGGAAACATGGAGCTGCAGGGCTACGGCATTCCGCGTTATTTGGATGAAGAATATACTTTTGAGCCCAATCCTCCTTTTATTCCTGCCGAAATGTCGTCGGTGGGCATCTATCGCAAAACCATTACTATTCCTCCCAACTGGAGCGATAAGCAAATTGTTGCCCATTTCGGCGCCGCCAACTCGGCCATGGTTTTGTACGTGAACGGCCAAAAAGTGGGATACGCCCAAGGCAGTAAATCTCCAATGGAGTTTGACATCACCGCATTTGTGCAAAAAGGCGAAAATGTTTTGGTAGCGGAGGTGTTGCGCTATTCAGACGGCAGCTACCTCGAGTGCCAGGATTTTTGGCGCGTGAGCGGATTGGAACGTGATGTGTATCTTTTGGCATATCCAAAGGTTCAACTCTTCGATTTTGAGGTGTTGGCTGAGCCTGATCTGAAAACCATGAAAGGCGACTTTACGCTCCATGTACACCTCAATAATTTCCTAAAAAACCAAACTAAGGCTGTTGTTACTGTTCAGCTATTAGATGCGCAAGGCAAGAAAATACTGGATCAAAGTCAACAACTGAAGATTGAAAAATCGGACCGGTTGACGGTTAATTTTCATGAAACTTTAGACAACGTCCACCTCTGGAGTGCAGAAACGCCCCAGTTTTACACCTTGGTGCTGGGCCTTAAAAGTGCAGCAGGCGAGCAGTGGCAAACGGCACAAGTGGGTTTCAGAAAGGTTGAAATTAAAGCAGGCCAATTGCTGGTGAATGGAAAAGCGGTGATGCTGAAAGGCGTCAATCGCCATGAACACGATCCCGCCACCGGCCGTTATGTGAGTCGTGAAAATATGCTTCACGACATTCAACTGATGAAACAATTGAACATCAACGCGGTGCGTACGGCACATTATCCCAACGATCCTTATTGGTACGCGCTGTGCAACACCTACGGATTGTACGTGGTGGATGAGGCCAATATCGAAACGCACGGCCTTAAAATGCACCCGCAAGGCATCAGTTTTTTGAGCGATCATCCCGACTGGGAAAAGGCTTATCTCGACAGAACTCAGCGCATGGTAGAGCGCGATAAAAACCACCCGAGCATCATCATCTGGTCGTTGGGCAATGAGTCGGGCGACGGCATCAACTTTCAAAAAACCTACCAATGGATCAAGGAGCGCGACAAAACCCGCCCTGTGCAGTACGAAGGGGCCGGCTTGAAGCCGCATACCGATATTTTTAGTCCGATGTACGCCAAATTCGACAAGGTGATTGGCTATGCCAATGTGTTGCAATCGCGACCGATCATCCTCTGCGAATACATGCACGCCATGGGCAACAGCGAAGGCAACCTTGCCGATTACTGGAAAATGTTTGAATCTTATGATCAAACACAAGGCGGTTTTATTTGGGATTGGGTGGACCAAACTTTTGCCATAAAAGATGCAAAAGGTCATCCAATTTGGGCTTATGGCGGCGATATGGGCGATCATTTGTTGCCCAACGATTCAAATTTCTGTGCCAACGGCTTAGTGGCTGCCGATCGTAGCTTTCATCCCCACGCCTTTGAGGTGCAAAAAGTGTATCAAAGCATTCAATTTGAAGATGTTCCATTTTCAGACAACGGTATAAAAGTTAAAAATAAGTTCGATTTTACACCTCTTAGCGACTTTGATTTCAGCTGGGAATGGGTTGTAAATGGCAAAATAATCAACAGCGGCAAATTGCCCGAACTTTCAACCGCACCTGGAATGGAAGAAATAGTGCACGTCAATTATGGTGAAATTCCTGAGAATGCAGAAGTGTATGTGAACCTTATGGCACGCCTGAAAGCACAAAAAGGATTGCTGCCCGCAGGCTGGGTGGTGGCGAGAGAACAATTGTTAATCAACAGTGAGTTTTCAACACAAGAAATGGATATCAAGGGTAAAACACAGTTTCACCGACAAGGAAATGAAATCATTGTCATGGGAAATGACGTTCAGCTTGCTTTTGATGCACAAAATGGAACATGGGTCAGCTATGTTTCTAAGGGTAAAGAAATGATCCAATCAGGTGCTGTTCCTAATTTCTGGCGTGCCCCCACCGATAACGATTTGGGCAATGGCATCAATTTGCAATCGGCTGTCTGGAAGCAGTTTGGCCCACAGTTGACTACCAAATCTTTTCATGTTGATTCAACCCATGCAGGAATTATGGTGCTGGAATTTGTTTTGGAACATGCCGTCGTTCCCGCTGAGGTGACCAAAACATTTACGATTTTCGCAACCGGCGAAGTGGTCGTTAACATGAGCTTCCAGCCCGGCTCAAACGATCTTCCAGAACTCATGAAAGTTGGAAATGAGTTCCGCATGCCCGTCAAGTACGACAATTTCAGTTGGTATGGCCGTGGACCATTTGAAAATTATTGGGACAGAAAATCTGCTGCCTTTGTGGGTTTTTATAACGGCAAAGTAAGCGATCAATACCACTCTTATGTTCGGGCACAGGAAAACGGTAACAAAACAGATGTGCGCTGGGCGATGTTGACAGATGAAACCGGAAGCGGCCTGATGATCAGTGGCGAAGCAGTTTTGAACATCAACGTTCAGCAGTTTGACACGGATTTACTCAACCATATTTCCGAAGAAATTCACAACCATGGCGGCAGTATTGTTCCCTCAGATGTGGTTTCGTTGCACATTGACCACCGACAAATGGGCGTTGGCGGCGACAACAGCTGGGGAGCCCGCACCCATTCCCGTTACAGCCTTACGGCAAAGGAATACAGTTATTCTTATTTGCTGGCTCCTCTTCACGGGCCTCAATCTGACATCTCTATCCTTTATAGACAGCATCGCTTTTTAATCCAAGAGGCCGAAAAGCTTCAAAAAAACAGAATTTTGAAATCTAAATTTTCAATACGATGAACCAAAAAAAGCCAACACTTGTGATCATGGCTGCCGGAATGGGCAGCAGATACGGCGGTTTGAAACAAATTGACGGCTTAGGGCCTCATGGCGAAACCCTGATGGAATATGCCATCTATGATGCTTTGAGCTGCGGTTTCGGGAAAGTGGTATTTATCATTCGCAAAAGCATGGAAGTCACTTTTCAGGAAGTTTTTGGCGAACGACTGTTGTCGCACATCCCTTACGAATTGGTTTTTCAAGAACTCGATCATCTCCCCGGTGGCTTTGAAAGTCCTGCCGAAAGGGTCAAGCCCTGGGGAACAGCCCACGCCGTTTGGGTGTGTAAGAATGCTGTTCAAACGCCTTTTGTGGTCATCAATGCCGACGATTTTTATGGTCGTGAGGCGTATCAGAATATCAGTCAATACTTTAGTGAAAACAACGACCCGTTGGCCTACGCCATGAATGCCTATCAGTTGGATAAGACCTTATCTGATTTTGGCAGCGTGACCCGAGGAATTTGTACGGTAAATGAACTCCAAGAGTTGGTCAAGGTGGAGGAGCACCTCAAGCTCCAGCGCAACGAAATGGGTTTCATTGAAAGTGTTCTTTCCGACAAAACGATCGTAGTAGCGCCGGAGACTCCTGTTTCGATGAACATCTGGGCTTTTTATCC
>JADYZK010000046.1 GCA_020853175.1 Bacteroidales bacterium | reverse complement strand
GTGTTGGCGGCGGTATTGCTGAGACGTTGATCGAAACTGAAAATGATGTTTTCAAAATTGGCAGTACTGACGTGAAACTCAACACCAGCAGTTTTGGGTGCTGCACCAAGGGCAGGATAAGTGCTTGAATTCCAGCCATAGTTTGGTGGAGCTGATGTTTCAGGATCTGACGATCCGCCAGAAGCTACACCAGAGGCAAAAGTGGCTGTGGTTCCGCCGGCGAGGGCTGCAACGCCAAAGCCTGATTGGGTGAGGGGCGATTCGGCTCCACCAGGAACTTGATCAGCCGCAGGTCCGTTGAAGTTCCATCGGGTGATGATGTCTTGCCCTTGCAACGCTTGCACCGACAAAATGCCAAGAGCGGCAAAAAGCAATAGTTTTTTCAATGAAAAGTAATGTTGTTGCATAAAAATTTATTGTTGATGTATCTGATATCCATTATCTAAAAATCACAACCCGCTGATTGTTAAGATGATGTAAAACATGTATAATTTTTTTGACCCATCTTTCAAAAGGGGTATGCAAATTAACTAAAAAACATGAATAGATAGCGAGACCACCTGTTTAATTATTTGTTAACAAGGCCAGATGATTGGCAAAAAAGGGGCTTTGGGGAAGGTTTTAGAGCTTAAAAAACTCCAAATCAACAATTCCGTTTCGGTTGAAGGCAACGCGGTATCTTCGGTATGCAGTGTGTTCCTCAGATTTCATTTGCATGATGAGGTTGAGGTAATAAATCTTCTCTCCTTGAATTGTGATGTAAGATTTGTTTTTGTCGGTGTGGTGCAACAAAAATTCGGGATCATCCATTTTCAAAATCATGCCATTAACATTGAGACGGATGATGTCGTTGATTCCTGAGAAGAAATAATCACCGCATCTGTCGAGGCTTTCACGGTTGAGGCGAACCATTTTTCTATAAAGGATAATTTTTTCGTTGTTGTTGCGGTTGTCGGCTTCAAGGATGGCCGAGCGGTTGCGGTAGCGTAGCACTTCTTGTGGCACTTTGCTTTCAGTGATAAAGTCCATAGCTTCTTTGCTCCATCCAATATCATTGTTTTTTAGGCTGATGCTTGTTTTGTGATCGAAATACCTGTTGCCCAATTTGTGAGCAAAATAGTAACGTGCCAGCTCTTTGATGCGGTCTTTAAGCATATAGCTGACCACGAGTGCTACGAAAAACGGCATGGTGAGGTTGCCATACTTTTGTTGAAATGAAAAAGCGATAGCGGTAGCAAAAACCATGCTGATGCCGGCGGCAATGCTGTAATAGATTTGTTGAGAAATGACGCCTTCTTTTTTTCTTTTCGTGGATAGAAAAAGCACATCTTCGGCATATTTTTTCAATAAACCAAGACGGTGAATGAGCTGGCGGTTGAGGTTGTTGTTGTTTTTCTCGACGGAGGGATAATTGTTTTCTTTCTTGTATTTCAGCTCGTTTTTAATGAGGTTGTAAATGTTTTTACCCGTTTCATTTTGGATGGTTTCGCCCGGCAGACTGTAATTGCGTAAAAGGCGAAAGCAGCGTTGTTCGACGATATTGCTTAAAAATTCATCGCCAAAGCGGTAATAGTTGATCAGTGTTTGGCTCACCGTAGGCGCGTTAATAATTGTCCATAACTTGCGGTAAGCACTCAAGATAAGGGTTAAATTGGTGATCAGAGCCTCGGTGAGAAAAGCAGTGTCCTCAGCTTTATCCATTTGCAAGATATGGTTGGTTTCGTCGCGTAAGGCACTTTTCACGATGCTCAGGAACAACTTGATTTGGTGTTCGTATTCGGTGGTATTGGTTCTTGTAGGTTCAGAGGCCAGGCGTTGAAAAGATTTTTCGAGCTGCACAAAAGGCGAGTCTGGAGCCGAAACAATATCGCGGAGCAGAAAAACAGGGGTAATTAAACGGATGTTCGATTTGAGGTCGCGATAGAAGTCGCTTTTGTCGTAGTTTGAAGGATTAATATCCAAGCTGTTGGGAACAAAAATCCATGTATTCACGGCATATTCACTTACTTTTTTTTTCTTGCGGGCCAAGAAACTCAGCTTCAGCTCGATGGAAAAGCGGTTATGAATTTTGATATTTTCTTCGATCATTTCATGGTATTTTTAGTAAAAATGCTTAAGAAGTAGGTCTTAGAACAATCCGTTTGGCGTAATTCCGAGATATTGAAACCATGTTTGTCCGGCAATGATAATGACCACCCATGAGATGACCATCATTGTAAACCCATATTTAAAGGTATCGGCATAGCTGTATTGATCGGTTTCATAGAGCAGGGCGGCGGGTTTGCTGTTGAAAGGCAGCACATATACATGTTCAATCATAAAAGCCACGGGCAGGGCAAGACTGGTGATCTCGAATCCAAAACGTCCGGCAACGCCGATAGCGATAGGTACAAAGATCATGGTACGCATGGTTTTCGACTGAAAAAGGAGTGCACTAAAAGTCATCACGCCGGTGAGCAACACATAAAGCACCCAGAATGGAGTATGGTCGGAGATACCCAAATTATTAAAAAAAGCATTCACACTGATGGAAGGAAGGTTGGTAATTTCCAATCCGGCACCCAATGTGTATGCTCCGGCCGAAAACAGCATGAGGTGCCAAGGAATGTCCACATCATTCCAGTTTACCACACCGATGCGCGGCATCAGAGCGATGACAGCTCCTACAAAAGCAACGGCAGTCGGACTAATGCCATGAATTTTGTCGGTGGACCAAAAGGCCAAAATCAACACAAAAATGACCACCGATTTTATTTCGTGGGCTGATATTTTTCCTAATTTTTGATATTCTTCTCTCAGACGAGCCATTCCACCTTCGATTTGTGGCGTGCGCTCTTCTTTGGGTATCGGAAAAAATACTTTTACAGCCAAAATGTAACCAATAAACATCAACACCAACACAATAGGCAGCATGGCTGTCATCCAATCGGCAAAATAGATGGTACGTCCTATAGCACCGCCAATAAGTGCCGCTGCCAATAGGTTGGCTCCCGAACCTGTGACAAAAGCACCAGCGCCAATGTTGATGTTCAGCAAGTTTTGCAACACAATAGCACGCCCGAAATTATTTCTGTGATTACCCCCTCTTGCACCATAAATGGCTGCTATCACCATAAAAAGAGGCAACAAAATAGCGGCTTTGGCAGTGGTTGCCGAAATGAAAGCAGAAAGAATGAGGTTAATAAAAATAAAACTGATAAAAATTGAGCTGGCATTTTTACCAAAACGCAAGATAAACCACAAGGCAAGACGTTTGGCTACTCCAGTAGTTACCAACATACTGGCCAAAACAAACGACATGATGTTGAGCCACATCACTGGATGCCCCAACTCGGCATAAGCTTGTTTTTCGGGAAGAACGCCGGTTAAAACAAGGCTGATAATGATGATAAGTGAGGTGAGATAGTTGGGAATAGCTTCGGTGATCCACAAGATAATACCTGCCAAAAAAATACCCAGCATCAAGTGGTTGTTACGGATAAATAGCTCAGGTCCAATCTTATCAAAAGCTTTTTTCGATCCTGCCGTGAGCGTAGAGAAATCAATTTGATTCAAAAACGTCAATTCAACAAAAAAGCCGATCCAAACAAAGGCAATGATTGCAAGGGGAATTCCGGTAACAGCAAGAATTTTTTGTGCCTTCGACATGCTTCTTTTTGGAAGTTTCTCGATGCGGTAGTTGTTCATGTCGAGCGGGTCGAAAGGCTTTGTTTTTTGGGTCTCGTTCATTGATTTCGGCCTTGTTCTAAAGGTGAATATTTTTTTGATGAGGGTTTGCTTTATACAAACAAAAAAAGTAGAAAGGGGTAAATGGCAGGTCTTTAACACAATTGAAAAAGACCTGCCAAACCATAAGATTACCAGCTTTTAAAAGGGTTTTTCATCAACATGGAGTTGTAATATTTTACATCTCCTGTTACTTCTTTGCCCAACCAGTTGGGTTTCTCGAAGCTTTCGTCTTCCGAGCTTAACTCTACCTCGGCTACGACAAGGCCTTCGTTTTCGCCATAAAATTCATCCACCTCAAAAGTGTGCGGCCCGGCTGTGACCAAAAAGCGTGTTTTGTCAATGACGCCGGCTTCGCAAAGCTGCAATAGTTCTTCCACCTCAGAAACGGGTATTTCTTTTTCCCATTCGTATCGGCTTGCACCTGAGCTGCTGCCCACCCCTTTGATGGTGATAAAACCTTTGTCGCCTTTGATGCGTACCCTTACCGTTCTTTCGGGAACGGAGGAGAGGTAGCCTTGGGTGATGCGGGTGGCTTTGGTGGCTACGGATTTAAAATCGCCGTTCACCAAAAATTTGCGTTCAATTTCTTGGGCCATGATGTTAATTTGCTAAAGGTTTGTCAATCATTCCAATCACTCTTTTGATGGCCTGCAGGTAGTTGATGTTTTCAACGCCTTCGAGGCCAACCTCCTTGATGGTTTTGAGAATGTCTTCCGTTTCTGTTGATTCGGAATTAATGGTGATGATTTTTGCACCGTTCACCAGCACTTCGCCCACTTCGCAGATGGTGTTGTTGACCATGTAGCCCCATCTTTTTTTATGCACCTTCACGGCTGCAAGGTCGGGATGGTTTTGGATCATGGTGATAAAGGCTTCATAGGTCACCATTTCGGTAGTGATTTCGGGCATTTGTACCATAAAGGCCGGAAAGACTTCATTTACCAACACTTCTTTTTTAATCGGAAATTCGCCTTTCATCAAAGGGTTCCATTGTTCAAGGCCATCGGTTGATTGTACAAAAGTTTTGATGTCCATTTTCCCGTCACGAATTTTGGTGTTGTTGACGTTGTTGGTGCGGGAGAGGATATAAATTTCGTCGGACAGACGTTCCCAAACCTTTTCGGGGACGGGTGCTGAGAGGCGCGCCATGCGAAAATGGGCTTGATCGAAATTTTGTCCGAACGTTCTGAACTCGAAGCGTGGCTTGGAGATTTCTCCGATTTGCATTTTTTCTTGTGTCATTTTTTCGTTTGTTAGAAATGGCCTTCACCAAAGCCGCGGTTTTTAGTTTCGTGGCGTTGGTGAAGGCAACTTGAGTGATTATCTTCTGCGTTTTGCAATGTTGTTGGAAGTTCCACGGGTGATGTTGTCAAGCACCTGCAAGTTATCCGAGCCGTCGGGCATTCTGCCAAAAGATTGGGTAACTTCTAAAGCGGGGATGACGATATTGTCAATTACAGTGCCGTCAGGGCTTTCAAAATAAGCCTCATCGCCACCGCTTCCAAGGCCAAAGCCTGAAGCGTCATCATCATCCACTACGATTACATAAAATCCTTTTGAAGGGATGATCGTTCCGGCAGGGAATTCTTTTTTGGGTTTGGTGCCGTTGAGCCCGCCACTGTCGTAGATTTTGTATCCGGTAAGGTCAACATCAACGTTAGAGTCGTTATAAATCTCAATCCAATCGGGGTTTTCAATTGTGCCGCGTGAGTAGGCTTCGTTCATCAACACTACAATACCCCCTGGAACCTCATTGGAGTTGGCAGTTCCTTTGGTGACGGTCATCATGATTTGAAGGTTGATGCTTCCATCAGGATACCTGCCGTAAGAAGTGTTGGTTTCTAATGCTGGAAATTCGATGCTGTCAACGACCATACCTGCTGCATTTTCAAACCAAACTTTTTCGCCACCTGAGCCGAGTCCAAAGCCTGCTGCACTTTCGTCGTCAACGGTAATCACAAAAAAGCCCTTGGGTGCGATGGTAGTTCCGGCAGGAAATTCCATTTTAGGTTTGCTGCCTGCTTGTCCGCCGCTGTCGTAGATTTTCCAACCGGAAAGGTCCACAGCTTCGGTGCCGTCATTGTAAATTTCAACCCAATCGGGTTCTTCAACGCTGCCCTTGGAATAGACTTCGTTCATCAGTACCATCACCACATTGGGAATGGCATTGCTGTTGGCTGCACCTTTAGTGATGGTTTCTAATAGTTGAAGGTTGTCAGTGCCATCAGGAAAACGACCATAGGATTGGGTTTCGCTCATAGCTGGAAACTCAACGCTGTCAACAGCAGTAGTTGTGTTTTCGAACCAAACTTTTTCGCCGCTGGAGGAAAGACCAAAGCCTGCTTCACTATCATCATCAACGGTGATAACCATAAATCCTTTGGCTGCAAGGGTTGTTCCGGCAGGAATTTCCATTTTAGGTTTGCTGCCCGATTGTCCGCCGCTGTCGTATATTTTCCAACCGGAAATGTCAACGGGGTCGTTGTCGTCGTTGTAAATTTCAACCCAATCAGGTTCTTCTAACGTACCGCGAGAATAAATTTCATTGATGATCACTTTGATGGCGGCAGGAACGGCATCGCTATTGGCAGCGCCGGGGGTAATGGTTTCAAAAATACGCAGTTGATCGCTTCCATCGGGAAAACAACCGAAAGATTGTGTATTATTTAAAGCGGGGAAAGTTATATCTTTGGTTACTACTCCTTGTGGGTTTTCCAACCAAATTTGCTCGCCGTTAGAGGAGAGGCCAAATCCCGATTCAGAGGCATCGTCAACCACCAACACAAAGAATCCTTTGGCAGGAAGAATGGTTCCGGCAGGAAGTTCTTTTTTAGGTTT
>JADYZK010000045.1 GCA_020853175.1 Bacteroidales bacterium | reverse complement strand
GAGCGAATATGCCTTCATCAGAAGGTGATCTGGCTCAAACCGGAGTGAAACAACTTCGCGCTACAGAGATTATGCCTCGTACTTTAAATTTTCAGTCGGAATGACCGCTCAGCACATTATGGGAAAAAGTTCGAGGGTTTTGCATAAAATGCAAAAAGCCCCTAAAAGGGGCTTTAATTGTCTCGTTACCGAAGGTAACGAGAGACGGTCTCGTTGCCGAAGGTAACGAGATGACAGGCAAAGTTTAATTCCCTTTATAATTCCTGATCAATAATTCTAACGATCTAACATTAAGCCTTTTGATGCGCTTCTCTTCTATTAAGGCCTCCCTTTTGGTTGCCCATTCTTTGAGGTAAACCATTTCCCATGGCCCTTTGTCGGCTGTAAAACGACTGAGGTTGTTGTTGTGCTCAAACAATCTCCTTTCAGGATTATCGGTGATCCCTTTGTAGAAAATAGTGTGGCTTGAAGAGTAAATAATATAGGTGTAGTACATAGGCTTAAATGCAAAAAGCCCCTAAAAGGGGCTTTAAATGCGGACCGGACGGGACTCGAACCCGCGACCCCGTGCGTGACAGGCACGTATTCTAACCAACTGAACTACCGATCCAATAGTTTAAGAACGTTGCTTTTGTTCAAAAGCGTGTGCAAAAGTAACACCTTTTTCCGTTCTTGCAAAGGTTTAATGATTTTTTTTAGAAAAAAGCTTTCAGTCGTTTGTTTGAACTTGTTTCTGTGTCAGTTTCAAGCCTTCCACTGCCTTTTCAATGGAGTTCCCCGATGGGTTTTGGAACACCCTCAACCCAAACAAAGGCAACACAGCCATAATATGATCGAAAACATCACTTTGAATATCTTCATAACTGGCCCACTCCTGTATGTTGGTGAAGAAGTATATCTCCATCGGGATGCCGCGTTCCGACGATTGTAGCTGTCGCACCAAGATGGACATCTCCTGATGCACCCAAGCATGGTTTTGCAAATAGGATTTGAGGTAAGCTCTGAATACACCGATGTTGGTTTGCCGACGCATGTTCACCAAAGTGGTGTCGTCGAAGCCATTTACTTCATTAAAGTGCTCAATTTCTTTCTCTTTGCTGATGATGTAGTCTTTCACCAACTCAAATTTTTTGAAGGTTTCGAGCATCTCCGTAGTGCAGAATTTCACCGTTTCCATGTCTAAGGTGATGTGTCGCTTCACCCGTCTCCCACCCGACTCGGTCATGCCTCGCCAGTTGGTGAACGAATCGGAAACAAGGGCATAAGTAGGAATAGTGGTGATTGTTTTATCGAAATTTTGCACCTTCACGGTGGTGAGCGTGATTTCGAGCACATCGCCATCGGCATTGTATTTGGGCATGGTAATCCAGTCGCCGAGACGTACCATATCATTCAGCGACAGCTGCAAACCACCCACAAAACCTAAGATGGGATCTTTGAACACAAGCATCAGCACTGCCGACAAAGTTCCAAGACCCAATATGATTGAACCCACGTTTTTATCTAAAAAGATGGCGAGAATCAACAAACCACCAATCACATATACAATGAGTTTGAGCACCTGCGCAAATCCTTTTACTGGCTTTCCCTTGGAGGTATCGAGCGAGGTATAATAATCGTAAAGCGATGAAATAAAAGCACTTAAAACCATTACGATGACAAGAACGACATACACATCAATGGTCTTTTGAATCACCAAAACAGCAGCCGGAAAACTAATTAGCGTAAGCCCAACAAACCTGCTGATGATAAGAGAAGGAACAAAGTATGAAATACGACTGATGACTTTGTTTTTCAGTAAAATATCATCAAAGTCATTGGCACTGCGCTTGATAAAAACCACCAAAGTGCGTTTGATAAAATAGCGTGTGGCATAATATGCAATGATTGCAACGATGACAAGAAAAAGAAATGTAGCCGATTCTGAAAAAAGAATCGCTTGGCTTTCAGGTATATGCAATGCAGAAGCAAGCTCTGCAAAGAACCTATTGACAAATTCAAACATGACTATAATTTAGAACCCCGTTGCCTACATATATTTGATGGCTTCGTGGTATTTGTTTCTGATAAATTGAAGCTTGGCGGCAGTAAATTGTTCATCATAAATACGCACCATATCCAAAATTCCCAATGGGTCGTACATGGTGGTGAGGGCCGCGTCGAAAGTTTTATCCTCCACATTGTGGGTGATGTCAGTAGTGATTTTTTCAAACGAAGACCATTTGAGCTTGATCGGAATTTCGATATAAAACATGTTTTTCCAGTTTTTATCGGCATAAATTCCTTGCTCTAAATGTTCGATTTGAAAATATTTGGTGATGTGTATGATAGAGCTGTACTCAGCAATATTCTTTTCTTTCATAAATTCAACACCTTGTTTTTCAAATGCTTCTACCAAATCGCCTACTTGTTCATAAGTCAAATGTTTGATACGGATTACTCCTGCAGGCTCATTAAAGAGGGTGATACGTCCGGGTGCACCGTCGAAAAAATTTGAAAATGTTTCTTTGATGATGCGGATGGCGCGAATGATTTTATCGTCGTCATACACCGTTTTTGTGACCAAAAAAAGTGCCCGAGGATCGGTGCGGTCAGGAACCGTGGTACCGTTGTAACCGGGAAAGGGAAACAGCGATTCCAAAACAAGGGCAGTGCTAAAGGTGTTGTGTACTACTGAGGCAAGGTTTTCTTTCTTTGAGATGGTGCCTATCGAGGATAAAGTTTGGTGTTCCATAGTCCATTTTTTATTAAGTGATCTGTGATTGTGTTGCGAAAATACAGAAATCTCTTGCTCTCCAACAAATCATTTCTTTAAAAAAAGCAAAAATAGCTCTCGCTCTCTGCGCGGTTTGATTGAATTATGCGCTATTTCGAATACTTTAAAGTGAAAATATTCTTGAAACAATTGCTGATACTCTTCAAAAGTTCCGCCAAAAGGTGGGCCATCAAAATCAAATTCGTGGTTGAACATCAAGCCGACAAGTTTGCCGCTGGATCGCAACAAATTGTAAATTTTCGATATGTAATTGGGTCGTTTGTTGCGCGGGATGCTACTGAAAAAAGTTTGTTCAACAATAAGGTCATAGTGTGCTCGATGGTCAAAAAAATCTTCAAACAAGATGTTGGCTTCAGGAAAATGAGGGTGATTTTGTTTAAAAATCTGCAAGGCTTCGGCGCTAAAATCGAGGATAAAAGTGTTTTTGAATCCTGCATCATATAAATATCCCGCTTCCCAGCCGAAACCTGCACCCGGAACAAGGATCAACATTTCTTTATCCGACAGTTGGTCGAAATAGTCTTTCAAAGGTTTTGAAACGGTTCCTACATCCCAGCGGTGATGCCCATTGCGGTATCTTTCTGTCCAGAAAGCAGCTGAAGCGGTGTCAAATTCTTGCATCATCCACCGGATAATTTAACCTTATACCCCTGTTTGATAAGAATTTGAAGGATCTTTTCACGAAAGTCGCCTTGAATAATGATTTCGCCTTCTTTTACACTGCCGCCCACACCGCAAGCAGTTTTCAATGATTTTCCTATGGCTTCTAAGTCAGCCGTTTGACCAACAAATCCTGTGATCAAAGTCACCTTTTTACCACCTCTCTGTTTCTTGTCGAGCATCACCCTAAGGTTTTGTTGCTGGTTGGGCAAGGTGGCAACAGAAGTAGATTCAGTTTCTAAAGCAAAGTTGGGATTGGTGGAATACACCACACCGTCGCGTTTGGGTTTCATGGAATCAATTTTTTAAATTCAGAACGGATAAACTGTTGGGTTTTGGCAATGGTTTGTAGAATCAACTCTGTTGGATTAAAATCTTTGTTTTCTTCGGGAATAATGACGTTGAGGCTCAAAGGGTTCACTTCGGCAATCAAGTCTTTGGTAAGTTTCACCGGCTCACCGTCCAAATTCACCACACGGTTTTTTTCACGAATCAGTTTTACCTTTCGTGCTTTGTAAATGTTGACATACTTCGACTTATGTATCATCTTCAAAAATAACAAGTTGAGGATAAGCGGCATTTCAAAAATGGTTGGTTTTTGCACAATGCAAATGTCAATCATCCCATCATTCAAACTGGCATCGGGAGCAATGGTGGTGTTGTAACCAAACTGGTTGCTGTTGGCCAAACTGATGAAAAACGCCTCAGTTTCAATGGTTTGCTCATCATCCAAAATCAAGGTATATTGCTTGGGCTTGTAGTTGGTAAAACGTCCTGCCACAATCTTAAAATAGGTGAAAAAGCCTCTATGAGGATCTTTGGCAAAGTGCTTGGCCACCAAGGCATCAAAACCAACGCCGGCAATGCTCACGAAAACCTGTCCGCTGATGTTTACCGTGTCAATCTTCACCCTGTGACCGCGATTGATATTGTGCAACGCGCCTTCAAAATGGATAGGGATATTCAAATGGCGGGCCAATCCGTTTCCCGAACCGCTTGGCACGATGCCCAAAGTGGCTTTGCTTTGAATGAGACAACGCGCCACCTCGTTGATGGTGCCATCGCCACCCACGGCTACCACGACATCGAAATTCAACTCAACAGCCTCGTTGGCCAACAAAGAGGCATGGCCGGCATATTGCGTGAAAACAATTTCGTAGTCGAATTTCGCCTTGTCAATGATGCGTTCCACGATAGCCGGAAATTCCTCCTTGGTGGAGTGTCCGGCAATGGGATTGACGATAAAACGGATACGACATTTGTTGGGCTGACTCATTACTAAGGGCTTATTTTACAATTAACGCATTATCAATCAAACGATTGTTGTATTGTTGCAACAGTGCTTTAAAGAATTTTTCTTGGTTTTCGGCAGCATCCTCATGCGCATCAAGCAAATTATTTTTCTGCTCGGGATCGCGCACAAGATCGTACATCTCAATTGTTTTTTGGTTGCTGAAAAGCAACAAAGTGTCGTTGTGAATCATTTGATAAATCCCACTGAGATAGTTCACTGCAAAAGAAGTACTGTTGGTGTCGAACAAGTTATTGCCAAAGGCAACAAAAGGTATTTCTGTTTTGGTAATGGCCGCCAAAGTAGGCATAATATCAGCGTGTTGCGCTATGCGATTGAGCTCGATGCCGTTTTCCATTTGCGGAAAATAAAACGCGATCGGGATGCCATACAAGCTCCAATAAGGGATATAATCACTGAAATGCGACTTCTCCGGCGTGTGATCTGCGGTGATGACAAATACGGTATTTTTAAACCAAGGCATGGTGGCCGCGGTTTGGAAAAACTTTCTTAACGCCTGATCGGTATAAGAAAAAGTAGCCTCCATATCATTGGATGCCAATGGAAAAGCATCTTTATACTGATCGGGAAGATGGTACGGATGGTGAGAGGAAAGGGTGAACACACCGGCAGCAAAAGGAGGCGTGAAATCATTCAACTGACGGGCAAAATATTGCAGATAAGGTTCATCAAAAATGCCCCATTTGCCATCAAAATCAGCATCATTGGCGTACTCATTGCGACCATAATAACTGTCGAAACCGGCAATATGAGAAAAATCGTCAAAACGCATGGTTCCGTTGTTGCCGCCGTGAAAGAATGCCGTTTGGTAACCTTTGGTTTTTAAAATTGTTCCAAGTCCAAGCAAGTGATTGGCGATAAAAGGCGTAGCCTGAAACTCTTTGTCCATCAGCGACGGAAGACCCGCCATGATGGATGGAAGGGCTTCAATTGACCGTTTTCCGTTGGCAAAACCTTTAAAAGTGATGCTTTTTTGCAACAAAGAATCCAGAAAAGGAGTAACTCCTTCTTTTTCATTGTTGTAGAATCCAAGATACTCGCGGCCCATGCTTTCGATAATGATGATTACGATGTTGGGCGAATCGGTGGTAAGCGGAATGGTATCAGTAAGATTGAATGCAAAAGTGCGGTGAACCGGATTGTAAATGGCTGCCAACTGTTGATCGCTGAAGTAATCCAGCTTACTAATTGATTGTTTGCCAACAGTTTGCATGATAGAAAAAGGCGTATTGATCAGAAGCGATATATTTTTGCTTTCGGTGTAATTGGCCGCGTTGATCAAACTAATGGGCTTGAGTTGCAGCCCTCCCCGACCAAAAATCACCGCCACAGCGGCAAATGAGATAAAAATCAAGCTGTGGGTGACGTACCAGCGCAAGGTAACCACCGGAACCGGACTGTGGCTGATGAACCAAGTCACAACCCGGATAAGCACAAAAACCAAAACAATGAAGATGAGCAACATATACCAAAAGTCGGCCAGAAAGGTGAACAGCAACGAACCTGTATTTTCGGCGGTGTTGCCAAAAAAAGCAAAAACTTCGGAGGTGGTTCGCTTGGCGATGTAGCGAAAGAAAATGACGTCAATTAAATTAAAAAGGAGTGCGAAACTGTTTAAAAAAACAAACAAAACATTTGTAAAACGCTGGTAATAAAAGTTATACCGAAAGTGAAAGGGAATGGTCATTAAAGCAATGATGGGCAAATTAATGATGGCAATCACCGCCAAATCGTACCTGATGCCACCCCACATAATATGTATTAACTGCCAGATATTGAGGTGAATAAAATTTTCGATGTTGACAAAATAAAACAACCAGCGCGTGAAACCGAACAAAAGCAACACTGCCGTAAGACGGATCATCAGCAAAACTGAAAGACTCAATCGGCGAGGAAAAGAAAAAAGAATACGCATCGGGTTCAATTTTAATAAGTTGTTCTCTACTAAGAGGTTATACAATTGTTGTTTTAAAGGCTGCTGGTGTGATAAGTGACCAAAATTCTGTTTTAAAAAGAAAAGTAGGCAGGGTGTTTTCTTCAAAGAACAGATTCGATTTTCGTCCAACCCCAATTAACTCATTCAAATACAATTATTTAAGTCAATAAAAATACATTTATTTAAGTCATTCATTACCAGCCATAGCCTTAAATTTTGACAAGATGCAAAGATAAGCCATACAGACGAAGGCGGGGCAAAAGCAGCGAAAGAAAAGAATTTTCAATAGATTTTTCTATCGCATATTTCATTCATAATGAATGACTTCAATACTTCCATGCCGATCAACTTTTTGTAACCAATTGAAATAGAAGCAAAACAACGCACCACTTAAGGAAAGTTCGTACCTCACCTGAAAGCAAAAATCTTCTCAATAGCTTGATGCGCGTGTTCGCAAAAGCACCTCGCTCAATCTCAGTAATTTGTAATCATTCTGAATTACAGCAAAGTGTTGTTCTAGTTGATTTATGTTCCATAACTTTACAAAAAAATGAGAATATGATCAATTTTGAAGCACTTTTTAAAGTCACTTACGGCTTGTACATCGTAAGCTCCGGCGACAAGAACAAAGGAAACGGATACATTTCAAACACTGTTTTTCAAGTTACTGCCGAACCTCCCACCTTTGCAGCATGTTGCAACAAAGACAATTACACCGTTGATTTCATCAAAAAGCAT
>JADYZK010000044.1 GCA_020853175.1 Bacteroidales bacterium | reverse complement strand
TGATTTTGAGAGGATTGGTTGGAAAAATAAACCGCGAAGAGCTTTTGATGGAGCTCCATAAACGAAAAGTTCCGGCAGCCGGAGTGTTGAATATGCAAGAAGTTTTTGAACAAGAAGAAGCACAATCTCTCCTTCTCGAAGGCAAAACCACACACGGAAATCAATTAAAAGGCTTGCGCTCTGTTGCATTCAACATGAAAGATAATACTTTTGCAACCGTTCTGCAAGCGCCTCCGCATTTTGGCGAACATACTGCCGAGGTTTTGCAGCAGTTATTGGGCTTTCCAAACAACAAAATAAAATCACTCATTGATTCAAATGTGATCTATGACAACAATTACAAACAATAAAATAGCATTCATTGATGGCTCAAGGCTCATCACCGAAGCCTGCGTACAGGCTGGTGCTGAGGTGTTTGTGGGTTATCCGATAACCCCGGCCAACCTGCTTTATTCCTACTCCAACCAACGTTTTCCGGTGATGATGGCCGCTCCCGACGAAATTACCACCCTGCAATGGATGACAGGCTACTCGGCATTAGGCAAATTGCCTGTCACAGCAACTGCCTTTCCGGGTTATGCGCTCATGATCGAATCCATTAATATGGCCATGATGATGGAACTGCCGATGGTCATCATTTTGGTTCAACGCTTAGGCCCCGCAACAGGAACGGCAACCAGCGGCGCACAAGGCGACATCAATGGGGTGAATGGAACCATTTCGGGCGGTTTTAAAATTCCTACTTTTTGCATTTCCAACCTTCAGGATTGCTGGGAGCTGACTGCAAAAGCCGTCGAAGCTGCTGTTCGTTTGCGCACGCCGGTGGTTTTGCTGTCCTCGAAAGAGATGGTGATGACCCAGATGAGTTTTGACCTCTCAGGACTATCCAACATTGAAAAAGTAGCATGGAAAATGCACGAAGATACACAGGAGTATAAAACTTACGCTACAGATGAGCAATTGATTCCAGCATTTTTACCCGTGACACAAAACAAACATCAAGTGCGTTTCACAGCGAGCACCCATGACCAAAGCGGCATCTTGCAAAACACAAGTCCCGAAGCTTTAAACAACTCCACCCGCCTGAAAACAAAGCTTGACTTACATATCAACGCCTATCTTTTTTACAGTTATGATGCTGAAAAAGGAGCCGAAACCATTGTTTTCAGCTTCGATATCACTGCGCAGGCAAGTCGCGAAGCAGTGCTTTTATTGCGTCAAGAGGGCCATAAAGTGTCACTTCTTATTGCCAAAACTTTGTTTCCAATCCCTGAAATTTATCCTCAAATCCTATCCAACTATAAAAAAATTGTAGTTGCCGAAGAAAATTTAGACGGGCAATATAAACACCTGCTTTTTGGCAGCCATCCCGGCTCGCACATCAAATCAGTGAACGCTTTCGGCAGAATGATTCAACCCGAAGAAATTATGGAGGAGGTTAAAAACAATGGATAAGAATTTTTTAGTTGACAGCAAAGCCTTGCCCTTTTGCAAAGGTTGCACCCACACCAGCGTGGCCCAAAGCACTGAACGCGCCCTTCAAAAGTTAGGTTATGACCCGCTTGATGTGATTTTTGTTACCGACATCGGTTGTCACGGCATCATTGATAAATCGCTCAAATCGCACACAGTGCATGGCTTACACGGACGATCGGTAGCTTTGGCAAGTGGCATTGCTGCCGGACTTGCCAAAGATTCAGGCAAAAAAGTGATTGTGTTTATCGGCGACGGTGGCGCCACCATTGGTATGCAACATCTTTTGGTTGCTGCCCACCACAATTTCCCAATGACGGTGGTGGTGCATAACAATATGCTGTATGGCATGACAGGAGGACAACCCAGCGAGTTCACTCCCGAAGGATTCAACACGCCCACTTCACCCAACCGCTCGGCAATGGGCGCCATTGATATGGTTCGGCTTATGGAAGGTGTTGGAGCTGCTTATGTGAGCAGGATTTCAGGCATCGGCGACCTTTCCAACGAATTGGCCGACGCTTTTGCACAGCCCGGTTTTTCGCTGATAGAAGTGATGGAGATTTGCACCAGCTATGGAGTAAAATCCAATCCAGGCATGAAACTCAGACAGGTCATCGAGTCATCCGGACTGCAACTATCCAAACACACCAACGATCGAGCCGAAGCACCTCATCAAAATTTTGAGAGCTTTTCGAGCAGTCTCATCACCGAAAAACTGATTATCACCAAAGAATTTGAACCCATTAAAAAAGGCACAGTGCGCATCTTGTTAAGTGGATCGGCGGGCGAGGGAATCCAATCGGCTGCTGAGTTTTTAGCAAAAACAGCAATGTTATCGGGACTTTATGCCACCAAAAAAGGCCACTATCCGGTTACAGTTGGTGTAGGATTTTCAGCCGCCGAGGTCATCATTTCCGATGAACCCATTTTTTATACAGGTTCCACCAAACCCGATTTCATGGTCATCACCTCACAAGATGGCCTTGACTACGCCATGCCTAGGATCAAAAAATCAGACCGTTCAACCATTATTTTAGACCAGAGCCTCACTTTGCCCGAAACAAAATCTGTAATAAAATTAACTGATCTGCGTGCAAAAACCGGTTCAAGGAATGCAGCCATGCTGAGTGTTTTTCATCTTGTTCGAAAATTTGGCATTCTCAGCGAAGCATCGCTTTTAACCGCTTATTCGCGTAACAAGCTGTCAGCCAAGGTACCTATAGAAACTTTTTTGGAATAAAAATGATGTTATTCCAACTTGCGCCACCTTAATGGGTGGCGCAATATTTTATATCTATTTCACATTCAAATTGTTAATAAATAACAGACTTAAAAAGTGTCGAATTCAGATGTGGTGTCATTCCTCAAAAAGGAGTGAATAAGGTCTTTCGATAGCTTCTGCAATCTGCGAAACGGACACAAATTTACTCCATCGCTGAAACTCTCTGCCTTCAAAAAATACCATCAGAGTGGGGTTGGCAAAAACGCCATAATGGGCAGTAATGTCGGGATGTACCTCAGAGTCAATGAGTATCATTTTTAACTTGCTGAAATCGGAAGCTACCATTTCCTGAACTTTGGGTCTGAGACTAATGCATGGTGCGCAATGGTTACTGAAAAAATACAGAAGAAGGCCCGGGTTTTGATCCACCTCTTCATTAAGGGTCTTTAATTCTAAAGGCTGCATAGTGTGAAACTTTTTGCAAAGATACGGCGAGCGGCTTATTTGCGCATCAATTGAATGTTTTAAAAGAAAAATGGATCAAACTTGCAACTATCAAGCTCAAATTCCACTTCATAAGTATGTTTTGGCAAGGGCTTTTTATCTAATTTCGCACCGAAAATGTCAAGTGTTTTCACAGCTTATTTTTAAAACTCATCACCTTAACAATGAACGACGAATCTATACAATTCCCCGCTAAACGACCGCAAATGCTCACTATTTTATGTGTGCTGAGTTTTATAGGCAGCGGATTGACGGCCATCAGTAACCTGTTTGTTTTTTTCAACCACGAGGTACTTATCGAAACCATTCAGTCAGATGTTTTCAAAGATTTGGGTTACGACTTGGGTTTTCTTGTCAATACTGATAAAAGTTACTTTATCCTGTCGGGTCTGTTGAGTGTGGTGTCATTTACCGGTGTTCGTAATATGTGGCAGCTGCGCAAAGCCGGATTTCATTTATATTCGCTTTCACAGTTGTTAATGCTCATCGTTTCAACTATTTATGTTTACCGACCTTCAGGAGTTTTTCCATTGGTTGACCTGCTTTTTGCAAGCATCTTTATTCTGTCATACCTGCGTTTCAAGCCATTGATGCAATAAATATTGTTTAAAGTTGAAAAAAATTCACATTACCAATTACTTAATCAACCGATTGATTTTATTTTTTTCCATCGTATATTTTACGGTTTCTGGGTCTATTTACCTTATTTCTCTATATAATTATCAATTTATTAGCGATATTGGCCAAGAATACATTGACAGCAGCATCTACACCGAATCGCAGGTTTTGTTTTTTCTTTTGGCAGAAAGCTTGCTTCACCTTTTACTTATCACACTCCTTATATATATGTGGATCAAACCGAAAGGATTGGTGTTTTTATGGATTGGATTGACAAATCTAACCCAGGGCGCGCTGCTGTTGTATGTTAGTGAAGGTGGCGCTTTACAAAAAATCGTTTTTGAATGGTTACTGATTGTTTTGATTGGATTTGGGTTTTCGGCACTGCTCATTGATCATTTTATCAGGCATCGAAAAAAGCAAAAAGCCGATTCAACTCCACCAGTTGAACAAAAGGATGAGGATCCAAAATCAGCATAAAAACCTTTACATACCGCTTAAATTAAGAAGTCAATTTCAATCGATTGCGCAATTTTTTTTTGGTTTAAAAAACCAAAAAATGTCAATAACAGCCGAAGTTGTACTCCTTTACGCCTTAATTTATAAAAATTGTTAAAAGTTGCGGGATTAGTTAACATTTTACATCTTGTTTAAAAACAACGTCTTAGGATGCTAAGCCATCAAACCCGCATTTTCATTGGATTTATTTTACTCTCAAATTGCTTTCCATACCGAAAATATTACTATAGTTTTAAATTTTAGTAATATCATTGTAAGCTGTTTTGCACGATAATTACACTATTGTGTGCTACATCTAATTAATTATTCACTAACCAAAATTCTTAAGTATGAGAAAAATTACGATGATGCTGGTTTTCGCACTGGCAGTGATCTCAGGAAGTGCTTTTGCACAATCCAAGACAATCACTGGTAATGTAACCGGCTCACAGGATGGACTTGGAATTCCAGGTGTCACCATTCAGATCAAAGGGACTACGATCGGTGTTATTACCGATCTTGATGGCAAATACTCCATCAATGTATCGCCCTCTCACAGAACTTTAGTGTTTTCATACATTTCAATGAAAACTACTGAAGTAGCCATTGGTAACCAAACCACAATTAATGTGGTGATGGAGCCTGCCGTTGTTCAAATTGATGAAGTTGTTGTTACTGCTTTGGGTATCTCCCGCGAGAAAAAAGCGCTGGGTTATGCCGTTGAAGAGGTAAATGCCGACGAACTCAATCAAACCCGTTCGGGAAACCTTATTACTTCTTTGTCAGGCAAAGTTGCCGGTGTAAGCATCACCAATGCTTCAGGTAATATGGGCGGTTCTTCGCGCATTACCATCAGGGGTATTAAATCTGTTTCAGGTAACAACCAACCACTTTTTGTTGTTGACGGTGTTGCTATGGACAACAGCAATTACAACACTACCGAAACCGCTCGCGGTGCAGGTGGTATTGACTATGGTAACATGGTGAACGACATCAACCCTGATGACATTGAAACAGTTTCCGTTTTGAAAGGACCTTCAGCTGCTGCTCTTTATGGTTCACGCGCTGCCAATGGTGTTATTTTGATCACCACCAAAAAAGCCAATAAATTTGGTCGTACAAAAGGCCTTGGTGTTGAACTCAATAGCTCAGTTTCTTTTGAACAAGTGGCTGTTTTGCCCAAATACCAAACCCAATATGGTGGTGGTTATGTTTACACAGGCGATGGAACTGCTGATGG
>JADYZK010000043.1 GCA_020853175.1 Bacteroidales bacterium | reverse complement strand
TAATGCAAAACTAACGGCTGTTCCTTCATTGGTAAGCATTGGAAACCAGTTTTTTGTAAGCACCTCAAGCATCACCGGAAAAATTCAAAGTTTTGCTTATTCCGAAGAAAAAATGCAGCAACTGCAATCGCTTACCCAACAAATTAATCAGTATTGGGCTGTAAATGATTTTGCCAATCAAGTGCTTAAAGAAAGCGTATTATTAGAAAATAAGTCTGATGAAGAAGCTGTTACACTTTTTATCCTACGCGAAGAGGTGCGCAAAACATTGTTTTTGATGAAAGAAACAGCTGATTATGCAGCCATCAAAAAATCAGGAAACGATCCTGCCAATTTGTGGCAAAAATTGCCTGAATATGAACGCTTGATGCTTCGGTTGACCACCTTGTTGAAGTCGGCCATCGAACGAAATTCCAACAATGCAGCAATGATGCAGGAAATGGCTTCGGCCTACAGAAAGTTGAATTTGAAAACCTACCGAAAAGCCTACCAAGAAGATTTTAAGAGTCACGAATTGATTCTGAAAACAGCACGTTTGTATGCTGATGAGGATTTTTATCAAATAGCTACCAAAATTTCCGATCCCGAATTGGGTTTAAATCTGGCCGGAAAAATTGCTTTTGAATGGGTGCTTTTGGCTGATTCGTTGCAGCAATCGGGCGATTTTGTCAACTCTTTGAGCTTGTATGAAGATGCACAAAATGTTTTAGAAACTATCGGTCAAGAAACCGCCGCCACTGAAACGGCGCAGCGCGTGGAATCAACAAAATTGGGACTTTTACGTTCGTATCTGCAAATTGCAGCAAAAGCAGTTCAGGCCGGAAACGATTCACTTTCAAAGGTTTATCAAGCCAAATCAAATCTTTTTGTCAATAAATATCCTCAAAATAATCTTATTAACCGTATTGCCAACGAGTCGGATGGGCTCATTCAAACTTACCTCGACAAGGGCAATAAGGCCTACGACCTTAAACGCCATTCAGAAGCCATCAATTTATATGAGCAGGCATTGACAACGGCCAAAAGCTATTACAACAACCATTTCAACGAACAGATCAATCAAGCCTTGTTTCGTGCCTATCGCTTTGTTTTCCTCGATCTGGTGCAGGCTGCTGAGCAGTATTTCCAAATCGGTGAGCTGCAACAGGCTCGTCAACGGTTAGAAATAGCAACTAATTATCAGTCAGACCATTTTCAGTTTCTTCGCACCAGCAATGAAGCCATTTACCTTCAAAATAAATTGGATGGAAACGTTGCACTTGCAACGGCAGGCTTATCGGGTGAGTCGTTTCCGCAATCGGCTATTAAGTCGTTTTTACCTACTGATATTGAAAACGGAAGAAGTCGAAGCACTTTGCAAATAACTGAGGAAGAGGTAATTCAGCTCGTGAAAGACGCTCAACTAAAGGTATGGGCCAATGAAATGGACGAAGCTTGGCGCATTTATGAAAAGGCCGCAGAGATGGCCCAATTGACCCATTTCGACAAAAAAAAGACAGTTTCAGATGCCTTTCAGCTGCTTGACCAGCGCATGATAGAAAGAATTTGCCTCAACAATAAATTCAAAAGAGACGACTTGATGCAGGCTGCCCAACGCATGATTGCACGTAAAGATTTTGGTCAGTTACAAGCCAACTTACAACAGGTGATTGACTTAGGCAAGAACAACCAAGGATGTGTTTTAGATGTTCAAGAAGCTGAAGCACTGATGAAAAAATACGAACTGCTTTTTCGTTATCAAAATGACTATGCTGCTGTGCTCAACCGGCTGTATGGAAACGGCATTAAAGCTGCTATTCCGATGTATAACTTTTTCGATCAGCAAATTGATCAGTACCAATTGGAGAAATTTGGAGTGCAGCACCAAAACCTCAAAACGTTTGTCAAAAACCAGAACAACAGCAACCTTACCCTTCAAGCCATCGCTTTTTTTGTGGAAGAGATGGACGCTAAGATGATGGAAGATTATCTGCAAATACTTATCAATCAAGAATTTGATTTTCACAGCAGAGTTGATTTGCTTCAAAAAATGGGCACTTTAATGGCAGTTGCTGATAGCCAAAACCCTGAAATATATGCCAATGCACGTATTTCCGACTTGATAGGCAACGACAAACGATTCAATGAAATGAAAAAAACCTATCTTCGTTCGATGAAAAAACTCAGCAAAATAAATCGTTCATCCTCAAAAATAAAAAAATGAAATTACTACTTCTCAGCAACTCAACAAATTCGGGCGAAAGCTATCTGGGCTGGCCGCAACCCTTCATTTCCGACTTTTTGAAGAAACACCACATCAAAAAAGTACTTTTTGTGCCTTATGCAGGTGTAAGCTTGTCGAATGTGAGCCTCGAAGAATCTTACAATGTTTATGAAAGCCGTGTGGCACAGGTGTTTTCAACTTTGGATTGCGACCTGGTTTCGGTGCATCGTTTTGCCGATCCGGTTCAAGCCGTTGCTGATGCTGAATGTATTGCAGTAGGTGGGGGCAACACTTTTCATTTGGTGGCTATGCTCCACCAAACCGGATTGATGCAGGCCATTGCCGATAAAGTGCGCAAAGGAACTCCTTTTATGGGATGGAGCGCAGGTTCCAACGTGGCTTGCCCCACTTTAAGAACTACCAATGACATGCCCATTATTCAGCCGGCAAGCTTCGACTGCCTCAACTTTGTGCCTTTCCAAATCAATCCGCATTATTTGGATGCCAATCCAGAAGGTCATGGCGGTGAGACACGTCAGCAGCGCATTGAAGAGTTTTTGATCATCAACAGAAACATGCCTGTTTTGGGCTTGCGAGAAGCCAGTTTGTTGGAACAAGACGGCGACCAGCTGTGGCTCAAGGGACATCGCAAACTGCGATTGTTCACTTATGGCAACGATCCTGATGAGATTGATCCAGGAACCAATTTAAGCCATTTGCTTTAACTGCTTGGTTTTTAATTACAGTTCACTTACTTTCTTTTAGCATCTAAATTATTGATGCTGAGGTCTTAAAAGATCATTAATTGTTTTCACGGGATTGAAGGTAATCAGCGGTGTTTCCACAAAAATGGTGATCCAATCGGCCATGGCGCCATTCCACAATCCGGGAAGCTCGAGGGCTTTGAGGTCGCGGCCATCTTTCGATTTTTTAGAGATAAAACCCGTTTCGGCATCAATATAATCGGGAAGGTGAAATTTCTGTCCTTTGAAATCGTAGATTCCACACACCAAATCCACCGGGTTGAAATGCGTTGATGCGCCTACAAGCGCTGCTTGCTGACTGTTTTTCAAATCCATTTGTGAGGATTCCACAATTTGAAGTGAGATGTATCCTTCGCTGTCTTTGACCCAGAAAGGTCCACCGCCGGGTTCGCCTTCATTTTTCACCATTCCGCAGATGCGCATTGGACGGTTGAGAAGACCGTAAAGTACATCAATTTTTTCAATATCGCTATGTCCGTCAAATGATTCAGGGATATTGATCATGAGTTTTTCTTCGGCAAAATGCTTGATCTCTTCCAACTCACCCTCTTCGATGAAACCTGTGTCTAAGATGTCGAGATAATCAAACGTTTTTTCCAGTAGCCGCATCAGCAGGCCACCAATGGCTTTTTTGTAGCGATACGTTTCTTCACGCAGGTGGTCAGGAACGATATTATCAATATTTTTTATGAAAATGATTTCTTCATTCAAGTCGTTCAGGTTTTCAATTAAAGCACCATGTCCGCCGGGCCTGAACAGCAACGAGCCATCATCGTTTCTAAAAGGATTGTTGTCCATATCAACGGCAAGGGTATCGGTGGAAGGTTTTTGTTCGGAGAAACTGATTTCATACTGCACACCAAACGTCTTTTCATAATGCCCAATCAAATCATTGAGCCTCATCTCGAATAAGTTACGATGTTCGGGCGAAAGGGTAAAATGAACTTTGGCAATATTTTCTTCGTTACGACTGTACATGGCAGCTTCCACCAAATGCTCCTCAATGGCAAAACGACTTTCATTGCCATAGCGGTGAAACCTCAGCAATGCTTTGGGCAAGTTGCCGTATCCCAAACCCGAATCATCTAAAATGAGCTGAATGATGGTTTTGTATTGTTTCTTATTTAGCAGCTGATTTACATCCAAAGATTGCTTGAAAGCTGCTGCTTTGAGATCGTTGAAAAGGGCCAATTTTTGAATGTTTTGAAGCAAATAACCCACGCTGTTGGTATCAGTGTCAGTTTCCAAGGCTTCAATTTCGGCAGCTGTTCCTTGAAAAGATTGAACAAATTCAAACAAATGCTTGAACATACGACTGGCAGCTCCCGATGCAGGAACAAATTTCAACAGCTCGAAATTGTCTTTATTGTCATCGAAATATGCGATCAGCTTATCTACTTCTTGCTCGGAATACTTCAGCATTCCATGTCCGATGGTGGCCGGTGAGACGAGATTGATGGCTGGAAAACCTTTTTTAAAGGCTGCAATTTGTTGGTTGATAGTGGCCACTTCAATTCCTTTTTGTTGGAAAAGGTTCAGGTCGGAGGTAGAAAAGTCATTCATAAGTGTTGATTTTGTTCAAAAATCAAAATTACAATTTGCTTTTGGACTAACAGTATGCACACAAAGAAATATTTCAGGCTGTAAAAACGCATAGGAGGGCTGCTTTCAAAAGAAAATCCTCTCTTTTCTGTGTCTCACCTTTTGTAAAGCGGCAGAAAAGAGAGGATTATGATTGATTAGGATTTTACACTTCCATTGAAGACAGAAAAGGAAGTCCTATTTCTGCCAAGTGACTTGTGCCATTTTCACTTCTTTTGAGTTTCCGCCCATCATCATAATGAAATCTCCCGCTTCCCAATCATAGTTGAGTGCGCTGTTGTAGAATTTCAGATCATCAGTGGATATGTCAAACTCAACTGATTTTGTTTCACCTGCCCTAAGGAAAACTTTCTGAAAACCTTTGAGTTCCTTGACCGGACGGGTAACCGTACCCACCAGATCGCGGATATATAACTGAACCACTTCGGTGCCGTCGTAATTTCCACTGTTGGTAATTTCAATGCTTGCTTTAAGGGTTTCATTGCCTTTTAATTGTGTTTTGTCAAGTTTTAATTCGCTGTAGGTGAAAGTGGTATAACTCAAACCAAAGCCAAAAGGGAAAAGGGGTTCATTGGTCACATCCAAGTAGTTAGAGCGGTATTTATGGAACCATTTGCCTTCTTCCAGCGGACGGCCGGTATTTTTGTGGTTGTAGTAAATGGGCACTTGACCCACGTTTTGCGGGAAAGTTGCCGGTAATTTTCCGGAAGGGTTTACACTTCCAAACACCACATCAGCAATGGCGTGGCCGGCTTGGGTTCCGCCAAACCATACATTGAGGATAGCAGGAATGTTTTTGTTTTCCCAATTCAATTCCAAAGGACGGCCTGTAAAAAGCACCATGACAACAGGTTTACCTGTTTTTAGTAAGGCTTCGAGAAGGATTTTTTGATTTTCGGGCAACGAAATGTTCGATCGGCTGGAGCTTTCGCCACTCATTTCTGAGGCTTCGCCCACCACTGCAACAATAACATCGGCTTTTGACGCCACATTTACTGCTTCTTTCAGCATTTCTTGGGAGCTTTTTTCAGTATCAAATGAAGTTTTTCCAAAGGCTCTTGTCCAGTCATCCAGCTGTGGATCGTCAACAATATTGCTTCCTCGTGCATAGAGCAACTCCGCTTGATCGCCCAAGGCAGCTTTAAAGCCTTCGAGCACAGTGATGGATTGGGTATAGTCGGCGGCAACACTCCAAGTGCCAGGCATGTTATGGATATTATCAGCAAGGGGGCCAATCAAAGCAATTTTTCCTTTTTTGTTGAGCGGCAGCAACTGCTTTTCGTTTTTCAACAACACAAAAGTTTGTGCTGTTGCTTGGCGGGCAATACGGTTGTTTTCTTCTGTAAATACCTCATCTTTTGCACGTTGTGGATCGCAATAGCGATAAGGATCATCAAAAAGTCCTAGTTTATATTTGGCTTCAAGAATTTTACGGCAGGCCTGGTCAATTTGAGCTTCAGTGACTTTACCCTCTTCGAGAGACTTTTTCAAAGTAGTAAGGAAACCTTCGCCGACCATATCCATGTCAACACCAGCGCGTAAAGCTTGGGCTGAAACCTCTTGCAGATCGTCCAAGCCGTGGTCTATCATCTCGTTAATGGCGGTATAATCAGTAACAACAAATCCGTCAAAACCCCATTGGTTGCGCAACACTTCGGTCATGAGCCAATGATTGGCCGAAGCCGGAATGCCATCAATTTCGTTGAAAGAGGTCATCACCGTTCCAACGCCTGCATCCACGGCGGCTTTATAAGCAGGGAAATATTCGTTGTACATTCTGATGCGGCTCATGTCGGTGGTGTTGTAATCTCTACCACCTTCGGCTGCACCGTAAAGGGCAAAATGCTTCACACACGCCATGATGGTGTTGTTTTTTGAAAGGTCGTCGCCTTGGTAGCCTTCAACAAAAGCTTTGGCAATTTGCGAACTGAGGTAAGTATCCTCTCCGCCACTTTCGGCAATGCGACCCCATCGAGGATCGCGCGACAAGTCCACCATAGGTGAAAATGTCCAACAAATACCATCGGCACTGGCTTCAGAAGCTGCAACTTGGGCACTTTTTTTAATCAGATCCATGTCGAAGCTGGCGGCCAGACCTAAAGGAATTGGAAATGTAGTTTGGTAGCCGTGAATGACATCCATTCCAAAAATCAATGGAATTTTTAAACGACTTTCTTCAACAGCAACCCTCTGCACATCGCGGATTTTTGCCGCCGACTTGATGTTGAAGAGGCCACCAACTTGTCCGTCTTTAATTTTTTGACCGATGTTGGAGCTCGATGTCTGTCCGGTAACAATATCGCCAGATCCAGGGAGGTTGAGCTGTCCGATTTTTTCATCAAGGGTCATTTGTTTCATCAAGTCATTCACGAAGGCGGTCATTTTGGCATCGCCGGATGATTCCTTCTTTTGGGTGCTGCAAGCCGATAGCGTGATAGCGACAAGGAGCATGGATGTAAAAAATAGTTTTACTTTCATATTGTTAATTATTAATGGTTTACATAGTTTTACTTGAAGTATATTATAAGTAACTCAAAGTCATTTTTGGAAATGTGTGGAGTGGTTTTAATCTACTTTCTGAATAGGCGTTTTCTCGCTTACCCCATTTTCGTTGATGGATTCGATTGTAAAATAATAGGTTTTTTCGTTGTCCATTGTCTTGAGCCAATATTCGTTGGCATCCATCACCATGATACAGTTATACAGCTTATCAGGCTCGGTGCCGAGATAAATATTGTAGGCATAAGCATTGTCAACGCGGTTCCATTTGAGCCAAGCCGATCGTTTGTCTTTACTGGTACGCAAGATGTAAAAATCTTTAACCGGATCCGGCTTGTTGCCATTGCCTTTTCCAAATACCCTCAGGCCACTGATGGCAAATTTTCCGGTAGGCATTTTAAGGTTGACCAATTTGACAAACCTTGCTTGGACAGGTGTTTCAAGCTCGATGTAGTCATGAGGTACATCGGTGGTGTTTTTACTTTTGTCAACCAGCAACGACCACTTTTTCCCATTATTTGAAACGAAAATTTGATATTGATGTCCAACATCACTTGATTTTCCAAGAAACTCCACATCCTGATCGGCATAATTGATTTGAATGGCTCGAAGGGTGGATATTTCACCTAAGTCAGACTGAATCCATTCGCCAGCATTATCAGAAGTAGCTGACCAGTAGGTTTTTATGTCTTCATCCACAATGTTGTTGGGATGATAACCACCCAGTGTGGAAGAAACAGTTACCGGTTTCTTGTAATTGAGCAGCATCCATCCGGTAAAGCTGCCCTTGAGAGGATCTTTGTTGGCTTCGGGAAGATAAGTAGGATAGTCACCAAAAGCAGTGTTGCAAAACATCACGACTTCGTTGTCAAAGCCGGCAGGCCATATCCCTAACCGACGTTCAAAATTATTTTTTACTGAAATAGCAATGGTTGAAACATTCCAATAATCGCCTTCATGATCTTGAAAAGTGGCCCCATGTCCGGCGCCACGGGCGAATCCACCTGCTTTGTAACTCAAAGGCAGCGACTGTGGAACAAAAGGACCAAGTGGACTTTCGCCTACCACCACGCCATCGGCATAGCCGCTGAACTCGGTTCCTGGTGCACCATATTGCAAATAATATTTGTTGTTATGTTGCGTCATCCAAGCCCCTTCAATAAAAGGATCAAGAAAAGTATTGTCCATGTGCTCACCAAAGCGATGCCATCCATAACGTTCAGGTTCAAGCAGATACATTTCTTTTCTCGTGGCATAAGGTTCCATTGTTTTGCGGTTGAGCTGCACTCCATATAAAGGATATTGGTTGCTGCTGCCGTTGTACATATAAAACTTTCCGTTGGAATCGGTGAAAAAGGCAGGATCCCAGCCACCAATAGTGAGCGAATCCACCAAGGGTTTCCATTCGTTGTTTTTGGGATTGGTGCTCATCCAAAGCGTGAAATTATTGGTGTAAGTTGACCCAAAGACCAACATGGTGTCGCCAATAATACCCACCGCCGGAGCACACAACTCATCATAACCTTCGTTCCAAGGACGAAG
The DNA here is from genome assembly GCA_020853175.1 of Bacteroidales bacterium. Taxonomy (GTDB): domain Bacteria; phylum Bacteroidota; class Bacteroidia; order Bacteroidales; family F082; genus JALNZU01. The sequence goes on along the minus strand of JADYZK010000043.1, from coordinate 167 downwards.
AAAACGCTTGCTGATATAGTTCCATTTCAACATATCCTTGCTCCACCAATAGCCCCATTGGTTGGTTGAAAAGAGATAGTAGTCGCCTTGGTAATTTACGATGACCGGATCGGCAGTTGCCCTGTGTTTACCCCATTGGCTGAAATTTGGAATGGGCGTATAACCGT
>JADYZK010000042.1 GCA_020853175.1 Bacteroidales bacterium | reverse complement strand
GAGTGAAAAACATTTGTCGAAATGGATTGCAATTGATCTTCCAAAGCTATACTTAGGCCGCTTCCTCCCAAAAGGATGGTTTGCACTAACTTTAGTTTTTTCGGACTTTCTTTAAGCACTTTCACCAACTGCAAAGGCACCATTGCAACAAAGTGGATGGGTTGGGTCAATGCAGCTAAAGGGTTGGCTGTTAAGTTGGTAGTTATCAAATTCAGCCGCGCTTGCATGGCCCTTACAATCATCATTTTGCCCGCGATATAGCCTGGTGAAAGACAGAGAAGGGCTGTCATTCCCTGTTTTAAGCCGAACCACTCAATTGTTTTTTCTGCACTTTTCCATAGATTTTGCTTTTCGGCATGCAAGGTTTTTGGTGTTCCGGTGGAGCCCGAGGTGGTGATTGAAACAAAGGAACGATTGTCCCACCATTGCTCCAAAAACGAAATTACCTTTAATGAAATTTCATCCAGTTGCTCAACATCAAGTATTTGATTCCAAGTGTCCTTTGTCAAAAGTTGACCGTTGAGCACAAGTTCATGGGTTTCAAAATTTAAAGAACGGGGTTCAGCATCCATGTTTTGTTGGGATTGTAAAACAATTGTGCATCACGAATTTCCAGTGGCGACGGCAGATTGTTAGCATAAAGCAAACCCGTACCAAGGCCTTGCGGAAGGGATACTTGCTTTTGCACCGTCCATTGCGCGATGGCATTCAGCCCAATATTCGACTCCAATGCAGAGGTAGCCCACCAACCTATTTTCAGTTTTTCAGCCACATTAATCCAAGCATCAGCAGCATTGAAACCACCTATCAGTGAAGGTTTTAGAATGATATATTGGGGTTGGATGCGTTCTAAAAGCTGATTTTTTTCTGAAAGGTTGAAATCGCCAATCAACTCTTCATCTAAGGCAATGGGGATGGGGCTTTTTTGACACAATTCGGCCATCACCTCGGCCTGGTCGGCAGCAATGGGCTGTTCGATGGAATGGATATCAAACTCTGACAGTTGTTGCAGCCGATCAAAGGCTTGTTCGGGACGAAAAGCGCCATTGGCATCGAGGCGTAAAGTAAGCACATCGGAGCTAAAATGCCGCCGAATATAGGCCAAAAGCGCAAGTTCTTGTTTGAAATCAATGGCGCCTACTTTCATTTTGATGACCCGAAAACCTTCATCAATCTTTTGGGTCATCCGCGCTTTCATCTCTTCAAAATTACCCATCCACACCAATCCGTTGATGGGGATGCCGCATTTACCCTCAGTGAAACTATTCTTGTACAACACGCGTTTGCCGCCTGTTTTCAAGTCCAAAAGTGCCGTTTCCAAAGCAAAAACGATGGAAGGAAAGTCCTTCTCTAATTTTTGAGCAAGGATGGCAGTTTGATTGATGTGAACACAAACCTCATCAAGCGTCTTTTCAATTTCTGAAATAGCATCACGACTCAAGCCTGGAATCACACTCACCTCACCTATTCCAACGTGTTGAGGTTCATCCGTATCAACAATCCTCAAAAACCAAGATGGTTTTGTATGCAACAATCCGCGAGAAGTTCCAGCAGGTTGCCGAAACACAAGTTGATATGGTATCCAATTGGCATTTAACATCTTACATTAACGTTGTAATTCCATATAATAAAGTTACCAACATGGTTTTGATGGCCAATTTACGCAAAAAAGGATCGAGTTTTGCCACATCTCTCACTTTGAGGATCATGATCAAGTCATATATAAAAGGGATGAGAAAAACCAAAAAGGCATAAGAAATCAATGAACCATGTTGACTTTGGACGAAAATCGTAAGCAATACAAACGGAAATATCGTTAAGAAGATGTGATAAAACAATGCGTTGTGGTAGCCAATTTTGACCACCATCGTTCTTTTTCCGCTAAAACGGTCGTTGGCATGGTCGCGCATATTGTTCAAGTTGAGCACTCCTGCGCTCCACAAACCCATAGCCGAAGCCGGCAACAGCACCATGCCGTCGAATTGTCCGGTGGCAACAAAAAATGTTCCCGCCACACCTAACAATCCAAAGAAAAGAAAGACAAACAAGTCGCCAAGACCGAGATAGCCATAGGGACGTTTTCCGATGGTGTAAGTGATGGCAGCAACAATAGCCAGCAAGCCGAAGCCAAGAAAGAGCCATAGCTGGGTGTTTGACAACTCTGCCACACCGAAAAGAAGCCAAAGACCACTCGTCAAAGCCAAAATAGCAGTGATTACAACAGCCTTTTTCATGTCTTTTTTGCTCAGTTCGCCCGATTGTACCGTTCGCCGTGGCCCCACCCTTTGGTCGTTGTCAATACCACTTTTAGAATCGCCGAGGTCATTGGCAAAATTCGACAAAATTTGAAGCAACAAGGTGGTCAAGCCCGCCAGAAGAGCAGCAAGCAGACTGAATGTTGGGCTTTTTGCTGCCACGAAACCTCCTAAAGCCACACTTGACAAAGCCAGCGGAAGGGTTCTCAGCCGCGCAGCTTTGATCCATGATTTTACTTTTGACATGTGATGCTTATCAAGGGAATTTGGGATACTGATGGAAGTTGGGTTCGCGTTTTTCCAAGAAAGCATTTTTGCCTTCTTGCGCTTCTTCGGTGAGGTAATATAATAAGGTGGCATTACCGGCAAACTCTTGAATTCCGGCCTGTCCGTCAAGTTCGGCGTTCATTCCCAACTTAATCATCCTGAGCGCCATCGGACTACGTTTCATCATCAGCTCACACCATTCCATGGTAGCATCTTCCAACTGATCGAAGGGCACAACTCTGTTGACAAGCCCCATTTCCAGCGCTTCCTGAGCCGAATAAAACAAGTTGAGGAACCATATTTCACGCGCTTTTTTTTGTCCCACGATGCTGGCGAGATAAGAAGAACCAAAACCGGCATCAAAACTGCCCACCTTGGGGCCGACTTGACCGAAACGGGCATTATCGGAAGCAACCGTCAGATCGCAAACCACATGCAACACATGGCCACCGCCCACCGACCAGCCATTCACCATAGCGACTACCGGCTTAGGCATGGAACGAATCTTTTTTTGAACATCGAGGACATTCAAACGCGGGATACCTTGCTCGTCAATGTATCCGCCCTCTCCTTTCACCTGTTGGTCGCCGCCGCTGCAAAAAGCTTTGTCGCCTGCACCGGTAATCACGATCACATAAATGCTCTGATTTTCCTTGCAAATATCAAGGGCATCGGAGATTTCAAAAGTGGTGGTGGGCCTGAAAGCATTGTGCACTTCAGGTCTATTGATTGTGATTTTTGCGACATGGTTCCAAATTTCAAAACGAATGTCTTTGTAATTTTTTATGGATTCCCAATTTCTTTTGTTCTGCATTCAAGTTAAGTTTTAATAAAAACAAACACCGGATTGTTTGGTTCAAAAAAGGAAAGGAAATATAAAAGACTCCTGTTTTGAATGAACAAAAATAGGACAATTAGGGAGATTTTAGATCATTTTCAAGCGCTTGAAAAAATGCTCACTGAAGAAAAGTTTCAACTGCTACTCAAATAGCTGAAATAACTGCGAATGATCCGTCCACTTTCCTCCGGCGGGCTATGAATTTCGAGCAAACAAGTTGAGCCTTCCGTTTCAAAGAAAAGGGGCAGCACGGCCTCTAAAGTTACAGCATCGGAAGCCGAAAAATAAGTTACCCCAAAAGCTTTGGCAATAAACTCCGCAGATTGAAGATGACGTGCCTCAAAAAACGGCTCCAGAAAACCGGTTTTTTCAGGACCTTCGATAAAGCGGAAGATTCCTCCACCGGCATTGTTGATAACAATTATTTTTAAGTGAGCAGGTAAATGCTTATTCCATAAGCCATTAGAATCATATAAAAATCCTAAATCGCCACTGATGAGCAAAGTAGGTTGGCCGCTCACCATGGCCGCTCCAGCCGCCGTTGACACACTACCATCAATGCCACTTGTACCCCGATTGGCATCAAAACGGTGCCGAAAAGGCCAGTCAAAAAGCTGTGCATAGCGCACTGGAGTGCTGTTGGCGAGTTGAAGATTAAAATGAGCCGGCACGATTTTCACGATCTTATTGAAGATGGTTAAATCTGAATAAGGATGGCTTTCCAGAAACGTTTTGTGCAAGGTTTTCCCACAGGAAGAGGCTTGTTTCCAGAGTACTGAAAAGTTGCTTTGAGCAGCTTCGGCCTGTTCTGCAAAAAATGCCAAAGCCAGTACCGGAGGCACTTTCAAAGCATGGGTAAGCTTTTGGTAGGTATCCATTTCTGGATCGGCAACATCCAAATTGATATGCACTTTGATGGCGCTTTTCCGTAAAAATGATTTCACCCTTTTTGACACGATGGGTCCACCCAAGGTGATCAATAAATCGGGCCGGAATTGTTCTTTTTCTTGTGTAACTGCCAAGCAGCGGTCAATACACGAAATGAAAGCAGAATCAAAAACATTGGAAGTGGTTTCAGTAAGTACCACCACATCCTGCCGTTGTGCCAACAGAGCCAAAAGCTTTTCAAGATGTTTGTCGGGTGAATGTTGCCCCACAAGAATCAATTTCTTATTGCTTTTTGTCCAAATTTCAGTGAGTTCTATTTGGATATCTCTTCCCAATAATGCCTCAGGTTGAAGCAGTTGAAAGTCTTTTGGAGAGGTTTCCATGCGATGATCAAAACCATAAAGAGGTTCTGAAAAAGGCAAATTGATATGCACCGGTCCGGGGATTGGTTGCAGAAGCGCATTCATGGCTTTGCTGATCAAGCGGTCGTTGTACCACAGGTCGTCGTTGGTATGAGGAGCTTGGGGCAGCTCGACAGAACATTTCACATGAGGCCCAAACGCATCGCGTTGACGGATGGTTTGTCCGTCGCCTTGATCCACCCACTCCACGGGACGATCAGCAGTAAGCACCAGCAAAGGACTACGTTGATAAAGAGCTTCGGCAACGGCAGGAGCGTAATTCAAAACGGCACTTCCAGAAGTGCAAGCAACCGTAACGGGTTGACCCAATTGCTGCGCCATTCCCAATGCAAAAAAAGCTGCACTGCGCTCATCTACAATGGTATAGCACTTAAACTCGGGACGGTTAGCAAAAACAGTGACGATGGGTGCATTGCGTGAACCAGGTGAAATCACCAAGTGATGGTATCCCCGTTGGGACATGATTTCGGCCAAATGAATCAATCCGGTTTTATCGTGCATCATCCTGCAAAGTTGGCGAATTATTCGGAAAAACCGACAATAAAGTTTCTGCCTTGGATTCCGTTTCTTCCCACTCGGCATGGGCATCGGAAAGTACTGTAAGCCCTCCTCCGACAAAAAGATAGGCTTCGTCATCTAAAAGCATCATACAACGTAAGTTGACAAACAATTGCAGCTCAGAATCCTGGGTCACCGGCCCTAAAAAACCGGTGTAAAAATATCTTTTATGCGGTTCGATAATGAGAATTTTTTCCAATGCAGCTCGCTGTGGCAAACCGCAAACGGCTGGCGTTGGATGCAATTGTTTGACCAACTGTTGCCACGAAAACTTCCGATGGATTGTGATGTCAAACTTTGTTTTTAAATGCAATAATGGCCCTGCTTTTACAGTAGTGGCCGCTTCACGGGTGTAAGATACGCCGTCGGTTTGCTGCAAAATATTTTCAATAAAATCGCTTACCATACCTTGCTCCGATTGCTCTTTTTCGCCCCAGACCACCTCCGAAAGCGGAATATTTTTGTCGCGTTGGGTGGCTGCCAAAGCAACAGTGGTCGCCTTGTTTTCCTTTGCTGTCAGCAATGTTTCGGGCGTAGCGCCCATCCATGAAACGTCATTCGCGAAATGCAAAAAATAAACAAAAGCTTCAGGATATTTATCGCAGAGGGCTTCAAAAACTTTCGTTTGGTCGGCCTTGAGAAGCTGCTTTTTTACTACTCTCGAAAGCACTATTTTTTTGATTTCACCTTCTTTTAAAAGGGTAATGATTTGTTGGGCTTGCTTCAGGTAGTCGTTTTTGTTGCTGATGATTGGTTTCACCGCAAGAGGTTTGAATTGAGCATTAACTATTTTCCTAAGTTGCTCAGCGGTAAGTTCTTCACCCTTAAATTCTTCTCCAGAAACATAATAAAGCGTTGGCACATCCGCATAGGAATCAAAAGGTGACACTACAAAATAATTGGAAATACCTTCGGGCAAACGTTCAACAAATGAGCCACCATACAGCAATTTTACGTCCTGCGACTGAGGCAAACGGTAGCTGACAAAACTTGTTTTTGTTTGGTGTAACAGCGCAATGGCCTTGATTATTTGCATCACTGGGCAGCTCAGGATATCGTTTTTGGAATGATGAAGTTGGTCAGGCGGCAGGTGGAAACCAAAAGGCCATCTTCATCGGTGATGTCAATGTTCCAGATGTGGGTGTTTCGGCCCCG
>JADYZK010000041.1 GCA_020853175.1 Bacteroidales bacterium | reverse complement strand
CACACGGTTGCGTAAATATCTAAAAGAAGATTCTTCGGTGAATATTGTCAATGTTCACGGAGTAGGATTTATGCTGGAGGTGCCTAAACCTGCAGGAGAATAATTTCTTGCGTTTTTTATTTTGGAATCACAATTTTTTTGCGGTCAAAAAAAAAGAGATGCCGTTTAGGGCATCTCTCAGCAGTAAATAAGTAAAAAGGTATCCCCCCTATTTCTTATAAATTAGCCTATTATCTTTTCTAGCTCTTTATAAACAAGTGCGCTGGCGCCAACAATGGCAGCATCGCCCGATTTGAGTTGCGAAGGTAATATTTTTACTTTATTTTTAAAAATCGGCAAGAGGTGCTTTTCCATGCTGTCAATCGTGGGACGGAAGATGTAGCTTCCGGCAGCTGTTGGTCCGCCAAAGAGGAAAATGGCCTCAGGACTGAGATGATGAACGGTGTTGGCAAGACCTAAACCGAGCCATTGTCCGGTAAGTTCAAAAACCTCTTGCGCCACAGGGTCGCCTTTTTCGGCAGCATCAAAAATCATTTTTGAATCCAATTCATTATAGGTTTTAGTAGCCAAAGGACTGTTCACCGCGTTGTACTTGGATAGCAGCTCAAAGGCGGTACGTTTCATTCCGGGGGCACTGCAATACGCTTCCAAATGGCCGTGGCCACCGCAACCGCAGAGTCTGCCGTCCATCACAATAGTGGTGTGGCCGCACTCACCGGCGAAACCGTCGGAGCCATACACCAAATCGCCATTAACAACGATGCCGCTTCCAACACCGGTTCCTAAAGTATAAACGACAAAATTTTTCATCCCTTTGGCACCGCCATAAATCATTTCGCCAATAGCAGCAGCATTGGCATCATTGGTGATAGCAATGGCTTTCATTTCAGGAAAATCGGTTTCTAATAACTTCACCAAAGGAATCACTCCTTTAAAAGAAAGATTGGGTGCTTGTTCGATATTGCCGGTATAATAATTGGCGTTGGGCGCACCCACACCAATACCGAGAATTTCGATATCGGGATTGAGTTTTTTTACCGAGCTCAATAAATCGCGGATCGTGCTGGTCATGGCATCAACAAACAAAGCAACATTTCCATGCGCAGGAGTAGGAATACTGCCTTTCACCAACACGTGTCCTTCTCTATCCACAACACCTATTACAGTGTTGGTGCCTCCAATATCAATTCCGATAGCTATTTTCTTCATATTTATTTGATGTTTTAAGCAATGACTTTACGGATTTTACTACCCACTGTGGCATAGTAAAAAATGTAGAGGTAACAAATGGCCGGAACGATGAAAGCCCAAGTATATCCAAGGCTATCGGCTACGAAACCCATGATGGGAGGGATAATGGCTCCACCTAAGATGAGTGCGTTGATGAGACCTGAGGCGCCACTCAATTCGGCTTTGTCCAAATCTTTTACTGCAAGGGAGAAAATGTTGGGAAACATAATGGAATTAAATAATCCGATAGAGATGATCGTCCACAAGGCAATTGAACCAGTTGTAAAAGTAGTTGCAATATCGAGTGCAGCAGCGATAAGGGCAAAAATAGCCAGTGTTTTGGCGGCTTTTCCTTGGCCAAATTGCATAATCACAAAGTTTGCAAGGGCGATACCTGTAAAAATAAGTCCTATATTCCAGTTCCAATCGGTTACAAATGAACCTGATACGGCAGCAAGTACCAAAACAGGTAGCGCATAAGTGAGTTTTTTAGTCGAAGGCATATCAGAAAACATGAAGGATCCAAAGAAACGACCCACCATGGCGCCTCCCCAATAAATGGCAGCATAAGTTGAGGCTTCTTCAGGCATCATGCCGAGATTGTTTTTCAAATAATTCACAATAAGACCGGCATTTCCAACTTCGGCACCCACATACATGAAAATGGCAAGAGCACCAAGCACCACGTGCGGACGGTCCCAAATACTTTTCTTTTCACTTTTTTCAATGGCGATTACGGGCAGTTTAATAGTGAAAATAATCACAGCCACCACCAAAACAATAAGTCCCATAATAATGAAAGGCAGCGGAACCCGATCGGCTGCAATGGCAGCATCTTGTGGAAATTCAAGTCCTTTGAAAATGGCAACCGAAATCAACCAAGGCGCAATCATGGTGGCAATGGAGTTGAGGGCCTGGGTAAGATTCAACCGGCTCGAGGCTGTTGCATCGGAACCAATGGCGGTTACGTAAGGGTTGGCTGCAACTTGAAGAAAAACTACTCCTGTGGCCAAAACGAAGGTGCCTAAAAGGAAAATAGGGAAGGAAGGCATGTTGGCAGCGGGGATATAAATGAAACTTCCAAGTGCCATAAGAATGAGTCCGGCAATTACAGTGAGTTTGTAACCTATTCTATCAATGAGTTTTGCAGTAGGAATTGACATCAAAGGGTAAGCAATAAAAAAGGCTGAGGAAAGCAATTGAGCACCAAATTCCGACAAACCGAAAATCTCCTTCACGGGTGCACTTAATGTTACGATAAAGGTTGTTGCAAACCCAAAAATGAAGAAGATGGCACCGAAAACCGACATGCCAACAACCAAATTATTATTCTTTTGACTCATAAAAAGATAGTTTTAATTGAATTAAAATGCAGGCCTATTTTCGTATAGGGCTAACAAAAATACAAATTTATCTTTACCTTCAAATTTTATTGTCATTTTTCTTAAAGCTGTTAAATCTTGTTCCAAATGCTGATTGTAGCCGAAAAAGGAAGGACAAAAAAGGGCTTGTAAATCGCAAAATGCCGCAAATCCATTCAATGAAATAAGTGATTACTTTTGCAAAGCAAAATGGCAGCAATGGGCAAAATTAAAGAGCAAACCATCAAGGGTTCAATTTATTCATACTTAGGAGTTTTGCTTGGGTTTGCCATCTCGGGTCTGATACTTCCAAAACTATTTACTACCGCTGAAAATGGACTCATCAACTTACTGATAGCCTATTCAAGTTTGTTTGCTCAGTTTGCTACTTTGGGTTTTGGCAACGCCACAGGCCGCCTTTTTTCGTGGTTTCGCGATGAAAAATCAAATCATCACGGCTTCATTGGATTGTTACTCATGGTGGTGGCCGCCGGTTTCTTATTGTCCATCACTGCCTTTTTTGTCCTTAAACCCTTTCTGCTAGCCAAAAGCATCGAAACATCTTCATTGTTTGCCGGCTACATCACCTTTTTAATCCCACTCATCTTTTTCAGCTTGCTCTATCAGCTGCTTGATGTGTATTTTAAGATGTTGTATAAAACCATCATTGGCACTTTTTTAAAAGAATTTTTGCTCCGCGCACTCATTTTGTTGGCCTTGTTGCTTTATTTTCTCGAAGTACTTGATTTCCGATCGTTCATAACAGCTTATGTAATCGCCAATTGCTTACCTGCTGTGTTTTTGTTTGTGGCATTGATGTTTCAAGATAAGATGCAATGGAAGCCCAATTGGCAGTTTATTGATCGCAACATGGCGCGATCTTTAATCAATATGAGTTTTTTTGGCATTATTGTAGGTTTTTCGAGTGTTTTGGTTTTATCCATTGACCGCATCATGATTGAAAGGATGTTGGGACTTTCTGCCGCCGGAATTTACTCAATCACCTTCTTTTTTGGAACTTTAGTGGTTATTCCTGCGCGCTCGCTACGAAAAATTGCCGGTACCATGTTGGCTGAGGCTTGGAGAAACAACGATATGAAGTTGATTCACGAAATATACACCAAAAGCATTGTAAATCAGCTTATTATTGGAACGTTGATTTTTGTGGGTGTTTGGTCTAATATCAATAACGTTTTTGAAATACTGCCACCAGCCTATCTTCCGGGTAAGTGGGTTATCTTTTTTGTGGCACTTACCGGATTGATCGAAATGAGCTCGGGAGTGAGCGAAATTTTGGTGCAAACTTCCAAATACTATCGCTTTAGCGCAGTGTTGAATACCTTGTTTTTGGTTTTTATTGTAGCTTTTAACTACCTATTTATCAACTGGTTTGGATTGGTAGGTGCAGCTATTGCCAATGCAGTTTCATTCATCTTAAACAACCTTATTCGCTACAGCTTTATTTATAAGAAATTTGGGTTTATGCCTTTCAATTTCGGGCATTTAACTGTTTTGGTTGTTGGTTTGGCGGTCTATTACCTCTTTGTGTTGTTGCCGCCCTTCTCCCACTTCATTCTTGATATTGCTGTTCGAAGCAGCTTGATCACCATTGTTTACATCGCAACCATTTATGCGTTAGGTCTTTCGGAAGACATGAACCAAAGCATACGATCGGTTTTAAATCGAATTTCAACCCCTTTTCGATGAGTTGAGCACTTCGTGAATGACTTGGTTCAATTTTTCTTTTCTTTTAGAACAGTTGAATTTTTCCAAAACTACGTTCTGAATCTCTTGAATCGTTTTTTCATCCGCGAGCATCGCGTTTTCAATCGCTTTTATGGCTGCTGCAGCTTCAAGTTGATCAATCGTTATGCCAGGGCTGTTGGATAGAATTTCTTTTGTTCCACCATAATTATATCCCACCGGAAAACAACCTGCTGCAATGCCTTCAACCAAGGCCAAACCAAAGGCTTCGTGGCGCGAAAACTGACAGATGACACGGCTTTTTGAAAGCAATGTTTGCATCTCGACATGGCTTATCGGCGATAAAACTTCTAAATTGAACGGTGCTTTTTCTTTCACCCAACGCCAGGCTGCCCCGCTTAAACCCACCACTTTAAATTGTATTTCGGGCATTGCCTTTGCTACTTCCACAAAAAAATCTACACCTTTAATATATAGCGTACTTTCTTTGTTGGCCAAGCAAACGGTAACAACAACGTTTTCGCGGCCTGCGTTTTCGCCTGTGTAAGGTAGTCCCGAAAAGCAGTTGTAAACAATCTTCGATTTTTTCTTCAACCCACTACCGGCATTGCGCCACAATGCCTCAGCCGTAAACCGGCTCACCGGCAACAGTTGATGTGCCCATAAAGTAGACAGATACAAGCTGATCCTTCCTAATAACTTGGTTTTGGTTCCGTAATTATACTCCGGCAAAAAGGAAGCATCAACACCACCTATTACAATCACACATTTTTTTTTCATTAACCGACAAAAAAGTGCCGGCAGAACAGCATGAAAATCAGCAAACCAAATGAAAACAAGATCAAACTTGTTAAGATTTTTTATCAAGAAGAAGAGCTGTCGCCACCCTTCAAAAACAATTTTTATCCCTTTATTGTTTTTCAGTTGGTACACCTCAACCTGATGATCGTGCCGCAGCAACTCGGCATCCTGCCTGATGAAAGATGAATTTAGGTGTTGGATAAAAAGGATTTGATGCTGTTTCAAAGCGTTTGTTTTTCTATGGGTGGTAAAGTTGATCCTTGATCGGCATGGACTGGCTTGAATTTTGCCCGTGCAAAACTCACGTTCAACTCAAAGCCAACCAACAAGATAAAAGCATTGAAAAACAGCCATAACAGAAAGATTATCAGTGTTCCAATAGAGCCGTATAGCGCGTTGTAGGTTGAAAAATTGGTGATATAATAATTGAAACCCATCGTGCCTGAAATAAGTAAAACAGTGGCCAAGAGCGAACCGGGACTGAAAAAGCGATATTCTTTTCGGCTGGCAGGACCAAAATAATATAAAAACGAAACGCTGAAATAGGTCAGCGACAAAGTAATGACCCATTTTGTGATTTCGAGGAGGAAGATGGTGATTTGACTTGAAAATATTTTGTTGGCAACCAGCCACTCGATCACCGCTCCTCCCATTGTAATCATAGCAATGGCGATAACCACTAAAAATGAAATAATGAGCATGAGGTAAATGGCCATAATGCGCTGCTGTATCCATGTTTTGGTTTTGTTCACATTCACCGATCCGTTAAAACCATCAATGATTGCACTAATACCGTTGGTGCTGAAAATAAATGTGAGTAGAAAGCTGAGCGACAAAAGTCCTGAGTTTTGTTTCATTACGATTTCGAAGATGGTTTTTTCGACCATGGCATAAGT
>JADYZK010000040.1 GCA_020853175.1 Bacteroidales bacterium | reverse complement strand
ACTTTTATCAGCAAAAAAATAGGTTATGACTATACCTATCTCGCGAATACTTTTTCGGAAGTAACCGGATCTACCATTCAGCAACACATCATTGTCCATAAAATTGAAAAGGTAAAGGAGCTGCTTTTATACGATGAGCTTAACCTGACTGAAATTTCATATACGCTGCATTACAGCAGTGTAGCCCACCTATCGAATCAATTCAAGAAAGTTACCGGACTTTCTCCAAGCTCTTATAAACAGTTGAAGCTTAAGCGTGACGGAAACCTGGAAAACGTTTGATGCGCAGATGTGCCTTAAAAGATTTGTCATTAAAAAATTATGGCCTCATCAAAGTATTTTTGACAAGGCCGTTTTTTATTTATTAAAGATTTTACTGCCGCGGTGGTGTTGAACGCCACTTGAACAAACGTTTTTTAGATTCTACAATTTAAACGTCAGTCCAAATTTTCCGCCGCTGAATGAATTTCCGCCGCCAAACTCGAGGTTGAGGCCCACTTTATTGCTGAGATAATAGCGCGCACCAATCTGGCCTCCAAGACCAAGTCCCGAACTGTGTGAACCATGATAGTTATTTGGCGAACTCCAAGTATAAAACCCGAGATTTAGACCCGCGTAAAAGTCCCAAGGAGCCGGAATGCTCAGCACATTGTTGAAATGGTAATTGGCATTTCCTGAAAATCCAAAGATAGAGTGATGGTATTTGTCGTTGTCCCAATCATCATCGTATCCGCGGTAGGACAGTTCTGCGCCCACGGTAACATTAGGATGTACGCCATAATCGAATCCAAAATAGATCGGAATGCCCCAAGAGGACAATCCGACACCAAGATTGAGTTGTGTCTGACCTTTTGAAAGAGGATTTCCCTGTGCGTAAATCACACCACTTGAAATTAGTAAAACGAGCACCAAAAAGAGCTTTTTCATTTGATTATTTCTTAAATTATTTTTTATTGGTTAAAACACCCTGAGCCATAAGAGGGGATGTTTTAAGCGTCATCATTCGGGCAAAATTAGACTATGAACCCCGAACCATAGTTACATAATCAAACGCAAAAATTACATCTTTCACACATTTTAAGCAAGAAAGCAGATGGCATGTTACAACTAAATAACAGACATATAGCAACTTACATATTTATTAAGATTAAAAAGCTCCCGAAGTTTTTAGGACCTGGTCAGCAACATGAACTTTGAAAGATCCACCACCGACAGCAGGCATTTCTGGTCATCTTCGGTAACAACACCTTCCATATAAACTTTGCACAAAAACTTACTGCCGTATCCCAGTGTCACTTCGCACGATTCTTTGGCATTTCCGGCATAAATTCTCCGGAAGAAATTGTTAAAAACAACCTTTGAATCCTCTGAAACGTAGAGCTTAAAGTTGCTTTTTATCAAACTAAAGCGCCTTTCTTTCAGCATTTCGGCTCCCGTAAAATTCAATTCGCAAATACGGCCTTCCGGATCGAGAGTAAAATAGCCCATGGGCGATAAATCAAACAGCATAGTATAGTTTTTCAACGCTGTTTCTGCCGCGGTGTAGGCAAAACGAAGCTCGTCGTTTTGCATCTCTAATTCAATTTGATGCACTTGCAACTCGTGAAGAATTTTCTTCAAATCGGTTTCTTCTCTGTAAATTCTTTCCTTTTCTTCTATCGCGATGAGCTTTTCTTCAGCTTTTTTGCGCAACATTTCGGAATTTGTAAAATCAATGTTTTCACTATACATAATCTTATTTTTTTGAAGTAATGATTACTCTGGAGGGTAGCTTTTGACTGTTTAAAATGCCATGAAACATCCATTCAATTTCAATTTCTATTTCCTTGGCTCCTACTACTTTCATTTTTATTTTGTGCATCTCTGGCTTTGTCAATATGAGGTCCAGCTGTTTTTTAGTTTTAGTCCTTAATACTTTGGGTACAAATAACTGAATAAAATTTTGATTCAGGACGGTATCGTGTTTCATTCCGAAAAAACCTTCAGCGGCGGAATTAAATTCGAGTATATCCCAATTGGTTGATAGTATAAAGATTACATCGCTGGTTGAATTCAGGAGCAGACGGAATAATTGACTGGTTTCGTTTACATGCTCTTCCACCTGTTTTAAATCTGAGATATTGACAAAAGTGAGCACAAGACCGTCTATCCTGTCGTCGAAAGTGCGGTAAGGCATAATGCGTGTCGAAAACCACCTGCCGTCTTTTGTTGGAATTTGCTTCTCGATTAAGATGAGTGTACGCACCACTTCGAGTGAATCCTCAGCCAATTCGGGATAAATGAGATGCGAAGTCAATTCGGTAAAAGGCCGTCCGATGTCGCTTTTTATAAGTTTGAAAATTTTGGTGGCTTGATTTGTAAATCGGCGGATGTTCAACTCTTTGTCGAGAAACAAGGTAGCAATATCAGTGCTGTTGAGCAAGTTTTTCATGTCGTTGTTCACCCGCGAAAAGTCATCCACTTTCGACTGCAATTCAGCATTTACGGTTTGGAGTTCCTCATTCAGGCTTTGCATTTCTTCTTTCGAAGTGGTGAGTTCCTCGTTGGTTGATTGCAACTCTTCGTTGGTTGATTGCAGCTCTTCGTTGGTTGATTTTAACTCTTCCTGCGAGGTTTGCATTTCTTCTAAAATATTCTGTACCTCTTCGCGTGCATATTGCAACTCATGCTCCAGCGCTGTTTCTCTGGTATTGACAGGACTCATTTTACCCTTATTTGAAGGGATTTCAAATTCAGTGTTTGTGGCCACATCGTTGAAAATGATCAGCACTTTGCCATATAAAGCCTCCGGTTTGCTGATCCAATGAAGATGAACGTTGACGATAAGGGCACTTCCGTTGGAGCCAATTTTGAGGTTGTGCAAAATAGCCGTTTCCTTTTTTGTAATTACTTTTCTAAAGGCATTGGCAAATTCATTTTGGAAACCGGGGCGCAACATCGCGAAAACGTTCATGTTTGCCTTTCCCACGGCAGGTTCTAAATACTTCCCCGTACGCCCGTTAATGTATAGGATGTCGCCATTTTCGTTTACCAAAACACCGGCCGGTGAAAATTGATGCAGTAACAGTTGATCGGCAAGTGTTTGAATATTGACAATGGCTTTCTCTGGTTCTTTGGTCACGAAATGTGTCATTTTTGAGCGCGAAAAGGAAGAAGGGAAATCGAAAAGTTCAGGGTTTTGATCGATGTTGCCGCGCTTGTAAATTTTTAGAATCGTGTTTTCTGTTGTAAAAAGATGACTTTGAGTTCCAATTGTTTCAGAATTTCCCAACAACAAAACGCCTTTGGCATTCAGGCTGTAAAAAAACAAACCAAATAATTTTCTTTGCAATTCTGGATCAAAGTAAATAAGCAAGTTCCGGCACGAGATGATATCAATATTGGTAAAAGGAGGGCGCATGATGATGTTGTGCTGCGCAAAAACAATGGTTTCCCTGATTTCGGTGTTGATGCGATAACCACCATCTGTT
>JADYZK010000039.1 GCA_020853175.1 Bacteroidales bacterium | reverse complement strand
ATATCAAAATATTTTACGCATGGAGGCTTTGTTTTATCTCAGTTTTGTTGAGCTCAACCTTTTTCCCGACAAGCAGGCCGCCGAAGATTTACTGGAGTTTTACTCTCCCGCCGATCTTAACAGTCCTGTGTTGTTGTACGCTAAAGCAAGCATCGAAATGCGTACCGGCCAAAATGATGCTGCTTTTCAAACCCTGTCCTCTCGTAAAACTCTCCCATCGGAAATTCCTTTTTACTACTTGGAATACTTAGATGCCGAAGCTCATCTGCGCCGACTCGATCCTAAGGCGGTGGAGCTTTACACCAACTTTTTAACGCATTTTCAGGGGCTAAATTACCGCATGGATGCCACCCGCAAAATGGCTTGGATGGCCTTGTTAAATGAAGATACTTCGTCATATCATGCGCACATGAACGCAGTGAAACTCATGTTGCCTGGAACGGTAGAAGCCGACCAACAGGCGATGAAAGAGGCCCTCAGAAATGAGTTGCCCTCCGTTGAGCTCTTGAAGGCACGCCTGTTTTTCGATGGGGGGTATTATGCGCGTTGCCATGAAGTGCTGAACCAACTGGGACAATCATTTTCGGATTTGTCGTTCAATGAAAAGGAAGAATATACCTACCGTTCCGGCCGACTGGCTCATGCTTTAGGTAATGAGAAGCAAGCGCTGTACTATTATCAATTGAGTTATACAGTCTATCAAAATTCGCCGCTGTATTATGCTGCCAACGCGGCTTTGTTAGCAGGCGAAATCCATGAAATGAACCATCAAAAAAAGGAAGCAGAACGTTTGTTCAACCTGTGTCTTTCGCTCAAGCCTGATGAATACCGTCAAGGAATTCATGCCAAAGCAAAAGCAGGCTTGGATCGTTTGCAATCGCGCTAGTCAGGGGAAGCGAAAAGCAAAATCCCCTGCATTCAGTAATGAACACAGGGGATTTTTTATGGACTGAACCTTTTCCAATTCCGTCAACTTAAAGCTTAAAACGTGTAGTCAACACAAATTGATTGGTTCCAAGTTCTTGTTTGGCCGCGTTGGTAGTGTAGTTAGGGCTGCTGTAAAGATAATAGTCTTGGTTCATTTTGCCATTGATATAAGCCAAATCCAGACTGAAATTCTTTTCATTGAAGCCGATTCCTAACGATAAAAAGTCTTTTTGACCATCATTCACGCCGTCATTGTAAGGACTGCCATACATGGCATAACCACCTCTGAAATTAAAATTGTTGACACGCCATTCTGTTCCGAGCCTCAAGTTAAAAGTAGAGGTGTAAAAATCACGAATGTTTTGATTTTCGTTGCTAAAGCTGTAATCGGCAGCTCTCAAACGCATTTTGGTGTAGTCAACAAATTCATAATCGGCAGTTACTGCACCAAATTGCCCGATAATAAACGCTGCACTGCCAATGGCACGTAGGGGAGTGGTTACTTCATAAACGTAATCACCGGTAGGAGAGGTTTTTACATTATAGTCAGGTTCTAATTTGGCCTCAGTACTGGTGTACCAGATGTCCTGCATTTCGCTGTAATAAGTTGGAGTGTGAAAAGCAAGCCCCACCCGCAACCAATCCAATGGCCAAGCAATGACACCTACTTTTAGGTTGATGCCCATACCATGACTTTCGAGTGTTTCTTTATAAGTCCATTCTTCAAAGCCTTCATATTCATCATTCACATCTCTTTCAGTGAAGGCAGTTTCCCTATAAAAACGGGTATATGGAAGTCCTAAAGTGGCTCCAAAAAACACCTTATCATCTAAGTTAGCTCCTGCACTGAAAACCCATTCGTTGGTTGATCCCCAAGAGTTTAAAGTTTCGGTTTGGAGAATGCCGCCTATTGGAACGGGGCTGGTATAAACGAGGTTGCCACTTGGATCGCGCACCGTATCAAGCAGATAAACATACCATGCCGGATAAAGGTCGTAAGGGAAATCAAATTCAATATCGCCAGGATTGGTGTTTCCAAGTCGGTCAAGATAGACATCAATTTTTGAATGATCCAAATTCTCGCCTTGAATGATGCTTCTGTTGTGAAAAGCATTGGTACGGTTCATTCCTACAGCAAATTGATAGTACTTCCAAGGAGTGTTGGTTTTGCCGTCCTGGATTTTATTTGTTGCTACAAAGCCTAAATTGCTCAAGGCGAAGTTGGAGCGAAAATCATCGGCCATCATCCCATTATAGGTAGATGTTGTTTTGGCATAAAGCAAGCTCGGACTTAGGGTAAATTCACTGCTGCGGTAAAGACCCAATCCGGCAGGGTTGATGCTCAAGCTCGAAAAATCGGCTCCCAATGCGCCAAAAGCACCGCCCATAGCCATACTTCTCGCCGTTCCTTGATAATACGATTGAGAAAAGCGAAGGGCATCGGTTTCGTTTTGGGCTTGAACGCTCAGAGCGAAAAGGATTATAAGGATTAAAATGATATTTTTTTTCATGACAAGTGATTTTGTTAAGAGATATACTAACAAAAGAGTGTTTATTGTAGAATCTAAAAGTGAGTATTATAGCTATCGCTTTAGAGTGTTTTTCTATCTGCGGTTACCCGAAGATGAGCCACTCGACGAGCCACGGCTGCTTCCTGATGAACTACTACTCGAGCTGCTTGAGCTGCTGCGTGTTGCAGAGCCACTGCTTCCGGATGAAGAACTGCGGCTTGGGGTGTAGGTGGACGAGCCTCCGCCGGATGAGCTTCTGGTAGGCTGTGAGATGGTTCTCACGGCATTGTTCGGTCGGCTGTTGGAAGGCGTTGAAATCGTACGACTTGAATTGCTGGGCTGTGTACGAACGCTCTGTCTGTTTGGTGTAACAGTGGTGCGTGTTTCGTTTTGCACAGGACGTGATTGTGGACGTACATATTCGTTGCTCGACTTGGGCTGACGCACACTGGGTGAGGTATAGCTCTGTGGTCTTTCATAACGTTGTTCACTACGGTTGGTGTTGCTTGTAGCCGGCCTTTGGTAGCGGTCGCGGTATTGCGTCACTTTTTGCTGTGCCGAAGGACGAGCATCTTGATTGGTGGGTCTTTCCGCACGATTGGATACTGCCGGACGGCTTCTTTCGCTTGTTCCTACTTCTGAACGTTTGGTTGTGCCTGTCTGAACCGGACGATTGGAAATGGACGAGCCTCTTTCGCTGCTGCCATTTACCGCTGTTCCGCTGTTTCCGCTGCGGTCGGCACGTGGTGAAGCATAACTTGAACTTCCGGTGGTTTCGCCATTGTTTCCTCGGGCTGTTCCGCCAATGGTGCTTCCACCGGCATAGTTTCCGCGATGGCCGTAGCTTCTGCTCGGACGGTTGTTTCCATAAGGATTGTCGTAATAGTTGTTGTTGCCATAATAGAATCCGTCATAGAAACCGTTGTAATAGCCGTAGTGGTATCCACTGTAAAAACCGCCATAAGGTCTGTTCCAGCCCCATGAATACCATGGACTGTAAAAGGGGTCATAACCCCAACCATAATAGGAAGAGTATCCTGAGTAATAAGGCCATCCATAGTTGTAGCCAAAGGACATCCCATAAGGATAGCCAAATCCCATATTGAACGAACTGTTGTAGCAGTCGAAGCAACCGGTGTTAAAGCTATCGTAATAACCAAATGATGAGCCACCACCACCGTTGAACCTTCTCATGCGCTGAGCGTATTCAGAATTGTAATATGTTTCTGTGGTTGAATAACTTGTGCCATCAGGCTCCACCACTGTTTCGGTGGTAGAATACACTGCATCGGGCGAGGTAGTGGTTGATTGTACGTTTTGTCCCTCGTTGTAGTAAGTCTGGTATTCATACTCACTGTTACTGCTTGGGGTCGAGATGGTGTTTTGCTGAGGTGCTTCGGCCATTTGACGTGCTTCAACATTGGCACCTGATTTGCGTGAATAATACACATCATCATATACAAGCCCACTTGTTGAGCATCCTGCAAAGGTCAAGACCAAGGCGAATAATGACAGTTTTGTAATTTTCATTTTAAGTTCCTCCAATATAATTTGTGCTAAAAGTACGTATGGTTTTCGTATTTTTGCTGTTGTAAAAGTTACAAATAATTTACAAATATTATACCAAAGATTCAATGGCGAAAGATTTTAGCACCAGAGAAGACAATTATTCTCAATGGTACACTGATATTGTTACAAAAGCCGACTTGGCAGAAAACTCAGCCGTTAGAGGTTGTATGGTCATAAAGCCTTATGGCTATGCCATTTGGGAAATGATGCAGGCTGCCCTTGACAAGATGTTTAAAGATACAGGACACCAAAACGCGTATTTCCCGCTGTTTATTCCTAAATCTTTTTTTAGCAAAGAAGCCAGCCACGTGGAAGGTTTTGCGAAAGAATGTGCCGTTGTCACCCACTATCGCTTAAAAAACGATGAAAACGGCAAGGGCATAGTGGTGGATGAAACAGCGAAATTGGAAGAAGAGCTGATTGTACGCCCCACCAGCGAAACCATTATCTGGGACACATACCGAGGCTGGATTCAGTCCTACCGCGATCTGCCGTTGTTGATCAATCAATGGGCCAATGTGGTTCGATGGGAGATGCGCACGCGATTGTTTTTGCGTACGACTGAATTTTTGTGGCAAGAAGGCCATACCGCCCATGCCACCCAACAAGAAGCGTTGGCAGAAGCAGAACAAATGTTACGTGTGTATGCCGAGTTTGCTGAAGATTGGATGGCTATCCCGGTTTTGAAAGGTGTTAAATCGGCCAACGAACGTTTTGCCGGAGCTGTTGAAACCTACTGCATTGAAGCCATGATGCAAGATGGAAAAGCCTTGCAGGCTGGTACTTCCCACTTTTTAGGACAAAATTTTGCCAAAGCTTTTGACGTGCAGTTTTTGAGCAAAGAGAACAAATTGGAATATGTTTGGGCCACCTCTTGGGGCGTTTCAACCCGTTTGATGGGCGCCTTGGTGATGACCCATTCAGATGACAACGGTTTGGTGCTTCCTCCAAAACTGGCACCAATTCAAGTTGTGATCGTGCCTATTTATCGCAATGAGGAGCAGTATAAAACGATTTGCGACAAAGGAAGAGAAATTAAAAAGCAGCTCGAGGCTCATGGCATTCGTGTGAAGTTGGATGATCGTGACACCCAAAAACCTGGTTTTAAGTTCAACGAATGGGAGTTTAAGGGCGTACCCGTGCGCCTAGCCATCGGCCCACGCGACCTCGAAAACGGCACTGTGGAGGTAGCGCGTCGCGACACTTTAGAAAAGGAATTGTTGCAAATTCAAGATATTGACCAAAAAGTAGTCCATTTGTTGGAACAAATTCAACAGAATCTCTTCCAAAAAGCTTTGGATTTTAGAACTAGCAACACTTTTAAGGTGGATACTTGGGATGGTTTTAAGGAACAGATTGAAAAAGGCGGCTTTATTGAAGCCCATTGGGATGGCACTCCTGAAACCGAACAGCTGATCAAAGATGAAACCAAAGCTACCATTCGTTTGATTCCGCTCGCCGGAGAAAAGGAAATAGGTAAATGTGTTTATTCAGGTAAACCTTCGGAACAAAGGGTCGTTTTTGCCCGTTCTTATTAAGAATTCAGTTACAAAATAAAAGCCGATGTTGGACACGACATCGGCTTTTTTATTGCATCAGTCGAGCCTTATCAGCCGGCCGGAACCAGAGCCGGACAAAGCTGGATTTTCAACATTGCCAGAGTAAAACACATCGCCCGGACCATTGATTTTGGCTGAAAGTTCCAGATCGGCATGAACGTAGCAATCGTTGGGCGATCGGGTTTCTAAATAAGTGAATGTGGTGTTGAGATTGGAGGCATGAAGTGGGCCATAACTAACCTGATAGATATAATTTACGTTGGATGAGCCTCTTACAACCAAATCGGCTGTACCAAAATGGTAGTTTAATCGTGATTCTAAGGTGTTTAACTCTAGGTCAATTTTTCCGCTACCTTCAAAGATGTCAATTTTGAACTTGTTAGAAGTAATTTTTCCTAAACTACTGAGGTTTCCATTGGAACGGTAAGTAATACTGTTTAGCTGTTTGTAAAAAACAATGACTTTAAAATAACGATCGCCGGGACGCATGATGTCGCAGGTATTGTTGTTTTTAATGACCAGCGTGGTGTCATCTTTCATCTCTGTAGAAATGCCAGCCATTAAGTTTTCGCCTGTGATCACTTTTATTTGGTTCACATTACTTGCCACCAGCTCAACGTCAATGTTGTCATACATTTCAATGGAGTTAAAAACAACAGTGTCGTGAAGTGCACGAATTTCACTTACAACATTTCCCGGATCGGAAAAGCAATCCACTGAAGTTTTGCTGCAAGAAGCGGCAAGAACTAGGGCAATGAAAACAATAACGATAAATTTTAAGGCCCTCATCTTTTTCTTTTTTTCTTCAGATAATACTTGTAATCCCAGCGGTAGCCGACGCCATAACCAATAAAATCGGCTCTGCCTCCATGAGCTGTTAGGGCGATTGAACCGAATAGTTGATTGGTGAAATGATATTTCACGCCAAGTTTTTCAAAGGCAAGGCCATCTGATTTTTCTGCTCCGGCAAGATGAAAACCAAATTGGAAAATGAAGGAAGTGCGCGAGAGCATCATTTCATAAACGGCACTCACTCCGGGTTTTAAGAGGTCAAAATTATTTTCGTAGAAGGCAATTCCCTCAATGGCTGCACGTTGATCGAGCACGCCTTTGTCCGAAGCATCGTAAGTTACCTCTAAGCCAAGGCCTGCTTTTCCTTTCATCCCTACAGGAAGGAGAATGTTGACAGCCGTATTAGAAACATAAAATCTTTTTCCCAATTGCTGCGACATATCGCGGGTGCCAAAAGTTTGGATGATTTCTACCGAAAGATGGCGTTTGTTGTCGTACTCGAAAAGGCGCAGAATAGGCAAGAATTTCTTATCCAAGTAGGGGTTGGGTCGGTCAATGTACCATGTTAATCCGGCAGCAGCAGTAAGTATATTGAGGCCAAAATTAGGGGTTTTGGTGGAACCGTTTGAAAAGTGTGTTAACCCACCTGAAGCCACAAAAGTAAATCTCGGACTGATAACGCGACGATAGTCGAGGTAAAGGCTGGCGGCGGCATTGAGGTGCGAGCCAATGGCAAAATTCCGATAGTTCTCCACCGGATCGTACTTGTTGGTTAGATAGGCCAAACCCATGCCCAGCCTAAAGTTCAGTCTGTTTTCAACATTGGCGTTCAGCGGAAAGCTGATGAACGGATACAGGGCAAACACCTGTCCAATCTCTTCAAAGTTGCCCATGCCGGAATAAAAGGCGGCTACCCCCACAATAGGATAATCATACAGCGATTCCCAGCGTTGACGGCCAAAAGTGGAACGTTGAACGGCCAGTTCAAATGAAGGGAAATGGGCATTGAAGCGCTCCAACTCAAAGTGATGGTGAAGGTAAAAACCATAATGGGTGCGCAACTCAATTTGATAGTTGTTTTCGGGTAGCGGAGGTCCGGGTTGCCCAAAAAGACTCGTTTCAGAAGTAACAAAGAGAAAAAAAACAACAATGAAAGGCTTAAAAAGCTTCATAAATGGAGAATCATACAAAATAAGCAGCCGGCAAAAGTATAAAATGATTTCATGCGCCAACGCACTAAAACGCTGCTATTGTTCATTTGTTGCACCTAAAGGTCATTTTTTGTTTCTGCAAAGGCCATCACTTTTATTTGCTGTACTTTTGCTCAACAGAAATTTAAACTATGGATGAAAAATTAAAGGCTTTTGGCCGTTTGTTAACCATTATGGACGAATTGCGCGCCGATTGTCCTTGGGATCGTGTCCAAACCTTTGAAAGTTTGAGGCATCTTACCATTGAAGAAACCTATGAGCTGAGCGATGCCGTGCTGAACAATGATCTTCAAGAAATAAAAAAAGAATTGGGCGATCTGATGCTGCATCTGGTTTTTTACGCCAAAATTGGTTCAGAAAGCGGTGCTTTTGACATCAAAGATGTGCTGGATTCCATTGCGGAAAAGCTCATCGTCAGGCATCCACATATTTACTCGACCACACAAGTGGAAAATGCTGATGATGTGAAATCCAACTGGGAAAAGATAAAACTTACCGAAGGGAGAAAGTCAGTGCTCGAAGGCGTTCCTCTCGGTCTTCCGGCTTTGGTGAAAGCCTACCGCATGCAAGAAAAAGCCGGTGGAGTTGGTTTTGAGTGGAACCGTAAAGAGGATGTGTGGGCAAAAGTGGAGGAGGAGCTTAATGAGCTTCAGGCGGAGGTCAATAGCGATGCCCCGCTGCATCGCAAAGAGGATGAGTTTGGCGACCTGATGTTTGCCTTGGTGAATTACGCCCGCTACATTGGCGTAAACCCTGAAGATGCTTTGGAACGCACCAACAAAAAATTTCGCTCACGTTTTCAGTTTATCGAGCAAGGCGCCGAAAAACAAGGCCGTCACCTCCATGACATGACGCTGGAAGAAATGGATCGGCTTTGGAATGAAGCCAAAACCAAGGAATAGCCATGGTTAAAAAGGGTTGGTTGGGTTTTGTCTTGATTTTTCTGAGCGCTTGTGTGCAAGCGCAACCCATCTCTTCACTTTCTGCTTTCAAAGATTCTGCTTTCGATCAGGCCTACCTCAAGAGCTATCCTTCACAGGTTCTTCATGCAATAAAAATGCCTGCGCGTTTTCAAACCAAAGACTGGGTGGCAGCAGGGGTTGCAGCTTCGGTTTTTGTTGGAATTTACCTCCATGACGAAGAGATTTACACCGTTATTCAAAGGATTGGTGGCACAGGAGAACCGAAGAAGTTAGCGTGGACAGACGCTTTTGGCAACGGACTTGTTGCCTTACCCACCTTGGCAGCCATGTTTTTAATCAATGATCGCGGTAAAAACCTGCGGGCACGGGAAGCTGCCCTTTCTGGCTTGCAGGCTTTTGTTATAGGCGCCGGTTCTGCTTTTGCTGCCAAGCACCTCACCCACAGGCCGCGCCCTGATCAGCTTTTTGATGCGCGCGATTGGCACGGGCCTTTTCAATCGTTTTCTTACGATGCCTTTCCATCGGGTCATAGCTTGCGCGCCTTTGCCACGGCTACCGTTATTGCCGGTTATTATCCCGATCAACCGCTCATTGGATTGCTGAGTTTTACCCTGGCCGGTTTAACCGCCGTGGGCCGATTGGAAAGTGGTGCCCATTGGCCGTCGGATGTGTTTGCAGGAGCTGCAATAGGCTATGCCTTAGGACGGAGCATCATCCATTTCAATCAAAATAAGATGAAAAATGTACAGCTTACTATGGATGGAAACACCGTAGGACTTCGGCTTGTTTTCTAAACAAATACATAAGATTCCTAAACACAAAAAACCCTCATCGGTTTTGCTAAAAGGCTTTACCAATAAGGGTTTTGATCGTTATATGTAACTTTGATAGTTGTTTGCCAATCATCAAAGCTTAAAGATCATTTATACAGAGACAAAAGCATTTAATGTTTCGCGAGATAGCCCGAAACACCTTCGTGTGTTGCCACCATAGCTTCGTCGCCTTGCTTCCAGTTTGCAGGACAAACCTCGCCGTTTTCTTCAAAATGTTGTAAGGCATCAATCATCCGCAAAGCTTCGT
>JADYZK010000038.1 GCA_020853175.1 Bacteroidales bacterium | reverse complement strand
ATGTCTTTCTTGAAAAATGCTTTCTGGAATTTTTTCCGCAACTTCAAAATTTTTCAAGTGAATTTATCATCGAATTGAACCGGATGGAAGAGTAAAATTTCTGATAATCGAAGTGGATATTTTATGAAAAACCAGAACGATGTGAAGAAGTTCATCCTGAATAAATATTTTACCGGACAACAAACAGCATTTTATTCTCGATAAAAATCTTAGCTTTGAAACGCCAAATCCAATTCTATTCAGATGGTACAGCATGACCCACAATACACCACGCAACAGCGTATTGCTTTTCTTTCAAAAATATCCGTCTTTAGTGCTTTGTCGCCTGATGCTCTGCAAGCCATGGCCATGTTATTGACTGAGCGACAGACACGTGCACAAGAACCTGTCATTAAAAAAGGAGAAATAGGAAACGAAATGTTTATCCTTGTCGAGGGCGATGTACGCATCCATGACGGCAACCATGTGCTGGCTCGATTGAAAGCAGGTGACTTTTTTGGAGAATTTGCACTCATTGACAGCACCCAACGATCGGCCTCAGTGACCACCGAAAAACCTTGCTTCCTGCTTTTATGGAATAAAACCGACTTTTTCCATTTCTCCAAAACCTACCCTGAAATGTTGCTGGGCATCCTACAAACACAAGTGAAACGGATGCGCGACATGAATGAGCTTGAAGATAAACTCTCGAAAAGCTACGTTAACATCAGCAAGATGAAACAAGAATTAGAAGTTCAACATCAGGCTGTTCAAGAACAAAAACAGCAACTTATTGAGCAACATAAAGAGCTTATCGAGCTCAATGAATTCAAACGTAAAACGACAAGCATTTTGATTCATGGCCTCAAAAATCCTATGACCAGCGCCCTCACCATGGCAGATATGATCGAGAATCTTTCGATAAGAAACACCGAAGTAATCGAATATTCGCAAATCCTCAAGCAATCGTTGTTACGTATGGATGAGGTGCTCAATCAATTGATCGTAACCAATGAGAAAAAGGAGCTTTAAAGCTGCCAATGTATTTCGTTAGATCAAAAAAAATCCTGTAAACTTTTGGCTTACAGGATTTTTTTTGCTTTAAAAGCTTATTATTTCGAAATGAAGAGTTTCTGCATTGCACTTCCCTGCAATGTTTTCACTTCTAATAGATAAATTCCATTTTTCAAATGTTTTGTTTCTAAGTCGAAAGTGGTTTCGCCGTCTAATGCTTTGCTATATATTATTTTTCCACTCAAATCCATCAGTTGAAGGCCAAACATAGCTTCGCCACTTTGCACTTTTACAGCTGCACCGTGCACAGGATTTGGATAAACACGCAAACCGTTGACCTCGTTTTCTTTTAAATCCACGGTAGAAAAGCAACTGATGTTGGCTGCCCAACCAGCTTTTGCCACCGAGCCATCGGAGTGAAACTGAAAGGTAAGTCCTTTGCCCGAATTGTTGGCAATAATGGTTCCCGGTGAATTGGTTCCGCACCATGTTCCTAATAAAGGAGCGTTGGTGTTGAGTCCGTTGTATATTTTGAGCCAATCATAATCGCAATTGGACTGCGCTTCGAGATCGAACTGCGTAAACACAACCTTCGTGAGGGCCTCTTCAGTATCGGGAATAAAAGTCATGGTCATATCTTGACTGCTACCATAATTATTTGTCGGGCCGCCATTGTCGTAAAACGTTCCTTCACAGGTGGCAAACACGCCATTTGTCATAAGATACATGGAAGAAACGGTGATCAAATCGTTTTTTAAAATGCTGCTCGTTTGGCCGTTGGCGTTGGCAATGGTAAGTTTCACATTGAACTCACCCGCGCTGGGATAGGTGATATTGACAGGATTTTCGCTGTTTGAAGTGGCCGGAACGCCTCCCTCAAACTCCCAACTCCATGAAACGATATCGAGTCCATAAGAACCATCGAAAAAGTTGATGGAGCCTCCTTTGGCAATCTCATAAGCACTGGCAGTAAAATCGGCGATGATGTTGCCCGGACGAAGTTGTACATCGAGCGGAAAAATTTGTTTATCAGCAATAGTAAGGTTTTGTATGGTTTTGGAATAGTAGCCCTCGGCAGAAAAAGTGAGGTTATACGTGCCTGCTTTGGCTGGGCGGATATAGTTACCGAATTGTTCGGAGGAAAAGACATAAGAGTGGTCCAAGTCGTGACCAATGATTTCAACTTTTGCACGAATCGGCTGGTCGGTGATAGAGTCGGTTACCATTCCCTTAAAGCCGTAAGTGGCCTGTTTTAAATAGTTCAGCAACGACCGTTTGTTGTAATTCCAAAAGTTGGGAAGCTGCGCTGCAGGAACCAATTTGGTGCCTGAAATTTCCAACGTCATTTCGCGGCATTGCTCAAAATAGTTCATGTAATCTTGTCGTCCTCCCGAGATGCTGTACCAGTCGTAGCCGTTGGTGATCCCGTTGTCGAGGTCGGTTAAATAGCCTGAGGGTGCATGTACGTGCACGGTATCAGCGTATTCGCGACAAATATATATCCACCAATTGTTGTCAGCATGACGGCGCGACCACGTATCCCACGGAAAATTGAGCACTTCGGCTCCGCCGTGAAAATTCACAGCCATTGCAAAATCACGTGCTGCGCCAAAGTCCATAAACATCACCGTTTCGGGCTGCCAAGCATTCCCGTCAGGATGCTGTCCGTCTTCGGGATCGGCATAGTTGCGATTCAAATCCACATTGTTGGCATTGCCGCGTCGGGCACCATTCACGGTGTTGTTGCCACCATAATATGTTCCATCGGGATTGGCCAAAGGATTGATCCAAATGTCGAGGTTATCCATCAAATAAGTCACCTCAGGATCGTTTCCATAACCATTTAAAAGATAATCTATCAACCTCAACATCAAAACATAACCCGTAGTTTCATCGCCATGAATAGACGAGGTATAAAGAAATTCAGTTTTCCCTTCGGAATTGCCATTGTTGATTCGGGCCACCAAAATTTGTCGCCCACTCGCAAGTGTTCCAATGTTGTGGATGCTGCATTTGTCGGGATGCGAAGCAGCAAAACTTTCCATCATGGCCACATAAGCCGGATAGGTAGGATAAGTGTCCCATTCGTTGGCTGACTTCAGATTTTCAACATCAAGCATGGGCTGATGAGGATTTTCAAGTGAAGGAGGCGTAAGCAAAACAGGCTGATAGCCGGCAGAAAGCAAGCGAGCGTACTGCAACGGATTGGCATAGCCAATGCAGCCGCTGTCGGTGATTTTGTCAATAGAAAACATTCGATTGAGCTGCTCGAACTCCTTTGGATTGTCCACTTTCAACTGAAAATAATACTCCTGACGCTGAGTTTGTAAGGTTGCAAGCTCAGATTGTGTTTGAGCAAAAGCCCCCACTGAAAAAAGAAGCACGACAATTACCATCAGCTTCGTGTAAAAAAATCTCATCTTATTTTATTTTTGGATTGTTTAGAAAAGTAAAAGCAACAGCTATTTGTAAAAATAAATCATCGCTCACAGGCGTTAACGGCAGTCGCACCACGTTTTGACACAGCCGCATTAGGAAAAGCAATGCTTTCACCCCTGCCGGATTTCCTTCGGCAAAAATCATATCGTAAAACGGGAAAATCTTGTAATGCAACTGTCGTGCTAAGACTTGATTATTGT
>JADYZK010000037.1 GCA_020853175.1 Bacteroidales bacterium | reverse complement strand
TAACTTATTGATGACCATTTTTAGTCCGCTACGGAAAATCTCATGGTCGTCAACGATTGTAACACGGATAAGTGGATCCATGGTTTACTGTTTATTTTTTCACAGCAAAAGTAGTTAAACTTTGACATATAATATAAAAAACAAGGCGGTCGTTTGGCTTGAAGATCAAGAAAATCAGTATAATTTTAAGCTGCCATGCAGCACACCAACAACAAAATGCGGTGCCTTTTGCCATTTACTTCTTTGAAAAGACCCATAACTTGAAGCCGTAGCCAGAGATGCAGATGGGGTTAAAAATTTTCATAGCTTTGATAAATTATTCCTAAAAATCATCATCTATTTAAACACAACAACATGAAAAAATTCCTTCTTTTCTTTTTGATTTTCGGTTCACTTTTCCGCTTGAACCTGCGCGCCGATGAAGGCATGTGGATTCCTATGCTGGTTGAAAAACTCAATTATGCCGAGATGCAAAAACTTGGCTTACAACTCAGTGCCGAAGAAATATACAGCGTCAACAGCGGAAGCCTAAAAGATGCCATCATCATTTTTGGTCGCGGTTGCACCGGCGAAATCATTTCCGATCAAGGATTAATTCTCACCAACCACCACTGTGGATACGGCTCCATTCAATCGGTAAGCAGTGTAGAAAGCAACTACCTGCAAGATGGTTTTTGGGCCAAAGATTTTAAAAGCGAAATTCCTGTTCCGGGCCTCACCGTACAGTTTTTGGTGAGCATGGACGATGTAACGGCAAAGGTTTTGGACGGAATTGATGCCAACACCTCCGAAAAAGAAAGAGCAGAAAAAATCAGCGAAAGATCGAAAGAAATTGTCAAATCCTTCACAGACGGCACACATTACAACGCCATTGTAAAAGACTATTTCGAAGGAAGTGAGTTTTACGTTTTGGTGTACGAAACCTTTACCGACATCCGCTTGGTGGGCACCCCACCCGAAGTGATTGGGAAGTTTGGTGCCGACACCGACAACTGGATGTGGCCCCGTCATACCGGCGATTTCAGCATGTTTAGGGTGTATGCCAATGCCGAAAACAAACCTGCAGATTACAGTGCTGACAACCGTCCTTTCAAACCGCGTCACTTCCTTCCCATCTCTATTGATGGTGTAAAAAAAGATGATTTTGCTATGATTTTGGGTAATCCCGGCAGCACCGACCGCTACCTCACCTCTTATGGGGTTGAAATGGCCGTGAACGAAACCAACCCTACCAGGGTTAAAATTCGGGGCGAAAAATTGCGTATTATGAACGAAGGCATGGAAAAAAGCAACGCAGTGCGTTTGAAATATTCCAGCAAATACGCCGGTGTGGCCAACTACTGGAAAAACTTTATCGGTCAAACCCGCGGCCTCAAACGTCTGAAAGTGGTGGATAAAAAAAGACTCATTGAAAAAGATTTCACCGCAAGGGTAGAATCAAACCCCACTTTGATGCAAAATTATGGCCAAGCACTCCCATTGATCGCTTCGGCATATACCACTATGGGCGAACACAATTTAACCCGTTGGTATTTATCTGAAGCCGTGATGCAAGGCAGCGAAATTCTCAGTTTTGCGTTCAGGTACAACCGTTTGTACAAAATGCTGAATGAAAAAGACAACGACGAAGCCATCGCAAAAGAAATTAGCAGGTTGCAAAAGACGGTGGACAATTCGTTTAAAAACTACGATCAAGGCATTGATAAAGCCATGTTGGCCCGTATGCTCGAAATGTTTTATACCGATGTTCCGGTTCAGCAGCAACCCGCTTTATTGCGCTCAATGGTAAGCGATTACAAAAATGATTTCAATGCAATGGCAGAAGATGTGTTTGCCAAATCGAATTTTGGAAGTGCCGAAAAAACCAAAGCACTGCTCGACAATCCCAAAGCCAAAACCATTGCCAAAGACCCTGCTTTTCAGTTGATCAACGCCTTCCACGAAGTGAGCGAAACCATCAATGCTGCCAACGCAAAAGCCAACGAGGACCTGAAGAAAGGCAATCGTTTGTTTTTGGCCGGACTGCGCGCAATGCAACCCCAACGCACCTTCTATCCCAATGCCAACTTCAGTTTGAGGCTCACCTACGGAACCGTTCAGGATTATTATCCTGCTGATGCCATTCATTACGACTTAATGACGACCACAAAAGGAATTCTGGAAAAAGAAGACCCATCAGTAAGAGAATTTGAAGTTCCGGCACGTTTAAAAAGCATCATCGAAAACAAAGATTATGGCGTGTATGGCAATGCCGATGGCACCATGGCTGTGAATATACTTACCAACCACGACATCACCGGCGGCAACTCGGGTAGCCCCGTCATCAATGGAAAAGGACAACTGATTGGTCTGGCTTTCGATGGCAACTGGGAAGCCATGAGTGGCGACATTGCTTTTGAACCCGAACTGCAAAGAACCATCAGCGTTGACATCAGGTATGTACTGTTGATTGTGGATAAATTTGCCGGTGCCAGCAACATCATCAAAGAACTTGACATTGTAAAAGGCGACCGTAAAATCCGCGAGGAATTAACACCTATTCAAGACCTCAGAAGAAACAATTAATGCGATTTCAAGCATCGGCTTAGGCCGTGTTCCTTGCTAAAAACTTAAAAAAGCCGAAAGGGCTCACGATCAGAAAAAATCGTTGAGCCCTTTCGGCTTTTTACCGCTATATGTCTGTTTTTAGTTTCTAACTTTAGTTTTTGAGAGCATTATTCTGGCTTTTTCTAAAGCACAATTGATGTCGGCACACATTTGATCTTCGCCTACTATTTCAATCAAGCCGCTCTTTTTTAAAGCATCCGACACCTGTTTATTGGCTCCCGACAAGATGATTTGAATTTGTTTTATTTGCGCACGTTCGATAAAATTGCGCAAGTTATTCAGGCCTGTGGCATCAATAAAAGGCACGTTGCGCAGGCGAATGATGCGTATTTTAGGTTTTTTTACTAAGTTGCGTTCAGCTTCATCAAACTTGCTGGCCACACCAAAAAAGAACGGCCCGCTGATCTCAAACACTTCCACATCTTTGGGAATTACAAGCTGCGGAGCATCTTCATTAAAATCTCCATCATCATCCACCGCTTGTTTGAGCACATCCACTTCGGTAGTTTCAATCAAGCGTTTGAGGAAGAGTAGCACAGCCAAAAGCAAACCAAACTGGATGGCCACGGTAAGGTCAATCACCACCGTTAAAAAGAAAGTAACCAAAAGCACCGCTACATCAGAGCGGCTGTTGCGCAGCAAGGCTTTGAACGATCGCCATTCGCTCATGTTGTAGGAAACCATCACAAGGATACCGGCCAAAGTGC
>JADYZK010000036.1 GCA_020853175.1 Bacteroidales bacterium | reverse complement strand
GTTGTACAGAACGCCACAACCGCTAATCTCACTAGAAATGGAGAACAAATTTATCAAAGTGACAACTAAAGGCCTAACTGCCTTTTGACACAACCCCGAAGCCCCCTTCTATATAAAAAACAGGTGTCATGTCGAGCGCCAGCGAGACACCTTTATCCATTCAACGGTAACAGGAGAAAAAGGCTCACACCCACTTCGCTCCTGGTCAGTCAGCCGGTGACCCAAAAAGTCACCGGCTGACGACGGAAGCAGGGCTTGCCCAACCACACACGTCACCCGGTGACGAGTGCAACCGGCTTGCCCAACCACGCCCGTCACCCGCTGACTTTTTGGGTCAGCGGGTGACTCACCGGGAGCGAAGTGGGACTGTGGTTTATCAACCAGAGCGTCGCATTTCTCTTCAAATCTTCTTAGGCGCATTTTATTTATGATGCCGTTAAATGGATAGAGGTGTCTCGCTAACGCTCGACATGACACGAGGTCGTGCGGGAGGGGAAGGGGGGCTTCGCGCGGGCCGCAGGCCCACGCGAAGCACCCCTTCTTTATAAAAAGCAAGTGTCATGTCGAGCGCCAGCGAGACACCTTTATCCATTCAACGGCAACAAAAATGGAGGATCCCGCATCCAAACCGGGCATAAACCACGTAGATGCCCCAACCAATACCCCCACTCCAGCGGAGTGGTATCTTTGTAGCCAAGCCCCCACCCCATGTCCCGGCACTCCAGAGGAGTGCTATCTTCTCGCGCCGTGGAAATTGTAATACAAGGAGATTTCCCGTATCTTTGGGTGCTTTCAAGACTCTTACCATGACCATCGAACGAACGGCAGATGCTATCATTGTGAAATTGCCTCCGAACATCAACATCGAGGAGATTCAAATATTTTTGAATTATTTAAGGTATAAAGAAATAGTAGCCAAGAGCAAAGCGACCCAAGAAGATGTCGATCAACTGGCCCGAGAGGTCAACAAAAGTTGGTGGGAGAAGAATAAACATCGTTTTCTGCCAGAGGAATGAAAGTTGTCGTAGACAGCAACATCGTGTTTAGCGCCATGCTCAATCCAGAAAGCAACATCGGCGACATCATCCTGAATTCTCAGGATACTTTTTCCTTTTACACTTGTGAATATTTGAGGGAAGAGATAAACAACCATAAAAATAAAATAATTACGCTGACTGGATACGATGACCGCGAATATGGTGAAATGGAGTTTTTAGTGTACAAACAGATTGATTTCTTCTCTGAAAGTACAATTCCATTTGAGTTTTGGCAAAAAGCGGCTGACTTTGTCAGAGGCATAGATATGGACGACATATCGTTTGTTGCAATCAGCCTGTTCCTCGATATTAAACTATGGACGGGTGACAAATCACTCCAAATTGGATTGGCCAAAAAAGGATTCACAAACATCATTACAACCCAGGAAATGATGCAATACAGGCATAAATTATAGGTTTTTACCCACTCCAGCGGAGTGGTATCTTTGTAGCCAACGCCCCACCCCATGTCCCGGCACGCCGGAGGAGTGCTATCTTGTCGCGCCGAGGAGATTGACCTATCGGCAGATAACCCGTATTTTAAATGAACGTACAAGAACAAATCAACACCTACCTAACCAGCCAGCCTGAGCCAAAACGAAGTGAATTGCAATTGCTGCACCAGCTTGTACTTCAATTGTCCCCGGCATGCAAATTATGGTTCACCGATGGCAAAAACAGCGAAGGCAAAACCGTAACCAACCCCAACATAGGTTATGGATTGTACACCTTACACTATGCAGATGGAACAACCAGAGCGTTTTATCAAATTGGTTTGAGTGCAAACACCACCGGAATCTCTGTTTACATCCTTGGCATCAAGGATAAGACCTACCTGGCCAAAACGTACGGGGAAAAGCTTGGAAAGGCTAGCATAACCGGGTATTGCATCAAGTTTAAAACTTTGAAGGCCATAAACCTGGATGTACTTGAAGCGGCGATACGGGAGGGGTTTGGGGGGGAAGGGTGACATTACATCACCATGGAAGGCGCTTCTCATAAACAACGAGGTTATCCCATGAACGCCACCGTTGACTTGCTCAGCAGACATAAACCATATTTTGGAGGATGTAATATTTAAAACTACAACCACGGACTTACAGCTGATTCCCGTGACAAAGTGGTGAAACAGGATGTTTCTGGCCTCGGAAACTGGGGAAAATGATGAACTTAACTATGTCGAATGTTGAATGGCTGACAAACGAGGAAATATATTTGAAACTTTTTAGGTGGGTTAAAGAGTATGTAGTATGTTTGTTTAATCCTTTGTATGGAGACAATATGGTTTTGATGGACCATGAATACAACCTTAATATTCATGTCCTAAATTAAAAAAAAATCTAAAATACCGATTAGATCAACCAACATCAAAAAAACTATGCAATAAAAACCAGGAGTTTCGTGCCAGACAAAAAACCAACTTCAAGTATAAATAAAACATTATAAACACTTTAAGTTGGCTGTAAAAAATTAAAACTAACTGACAAGCTTCAAAAAATGATTTTAGACAACGAAAATGCAAACAAAAAAGTATATGAGTGGATATCCGATTTTACTGAACAAGGTAAGTTTGATATAGTGACAGGTTATTTTACCATCGGTGCATTGGCATGGCTTTCGAAAGAAGTAAATGATAAAATTTTAGAATTCAGACTCGTACTCGGCGACATTGTAAATGTCGATTCTATTAACAATAGGCCGCTTGACCTTTTGAATGAAAACATAAGTATAAAAGCTTCTTTAAAACTGAGTAGCTTATCACAGGAAGCTGTTAGGTTTTTAAAACAGGACAAGGTAGTTGCTAAAACTCTTGAGCCCAATTTCTGCCACGCCAAAAGCTACTTGTTCAACCCGGAAAAAAAAGATGACAGAAATAAATATTTCATTTCCGGCAGCTCAAACCTCACAGAAGCCGGATTTGGTTTAAAGCAAACAAATAATATAGAATTAAACATTGCTGAAACAGGCAACAATAACCAATACAAAGAACTGGTTGATTGGTTTGAAGCTTTATGGATAAGACCACAAGCTCATAAAGAAAAAACTCTGATTGCGCTTGATGGAACTAAAACCAAAATAAATTTCAAGCAATATTTGATCAATGAAATTGAAAAGATATTCATTAAGTACACTCCCAGGGAACTTTACTACAAGGTGCTTTTTGAATTATTTGGCAACCAATTGATGGAGACGGTAAATGATCCTGATTTTAATCGGCAAATAGGCCGATTAGAAAACTCAGTTATTTACAACTCACTTTATGAATTCCAGAAGAAAGGTGTTCTGAGTTTAATTCGGATGCTTCAAAAATACAATGGTGCTATTCTGGCAGATGCAGTCGGTTTAGGTAAAACATGGAGCGCTTTGGCAGTAATAAAATTTTTCCAAAGAGATCATGAAGTAATCCTACTCTGCCCTAAGAAACTTGAACATAACTGGAGAAGATACTTAAAAAATCAAGATTCTCGATTTGAAAAAGACCAGCTTGACTTTTTCCTTCGATTCCACACGGATATGCACGAAGACAGAGTTAAGAAATACGTTGACCGTGCTGACAAATATTTCACCAACGATAAACCAAAATTATTTGTCATAGATGAAAGCCACAATCTGAGAAATGACAAATCGAACCGATATAAATTTTTGCTTGAGCAAATCCTCAAAGAAAATGAAGAAGCAAAAGTACTTTTACTTTCTGCAACGCCCATCAACAATTCACTTAACGACATACGCAATCAATTTAAATTGATGGTGCAAGGTCAGGTAGGTGGATATGAAAAGACTCTAGGCATCCGAAATTTGGACTACACTTTCCGAGCTGCCCAAAAAGTATTCAACGAATGGAGAGAGGAACCAAGCCCAAGAATCAGCGATTTCATCAAAAAACTACCTGCAAACTTTTTCACGCTCACAGATTCATTAATCGTTGCTCGTACTCGAAAAATGATTGAAGGGCAACAAACGGGGTTAACATTCCCTATTAAGACAAAGCCAGTTAACTTGTTTGTTACACCCAGTCAATTAGGGAATTTTGAGTCTTTTGAAGAGTTGTTTGATCATTTTCCTCCCATGCTTTCAGGCTACCAACCTTCTTTCTACCTAGATGTAGAAGACGATGAGGAAAAGGATGTACTTCACAATCAAAAACAGAGAGATCGTTTCTTGGTGAAAATGATGTACATCTTGATGGTTAAACGCTTGGAGTCTTCCTGGTACTCGTTTTACGCAACGGTTCAAAAAATCAAAGACCATCACCAAAACGCTTTGGATAAAATCAAGGCGTATCAGGAAGGAAAAGCCAATAGCAAACTCAATGACAAAGATGAAAACCTTTTTGATGATGATGATTTGCAAGACGATTACGAAGACCTCACCTTAGGCAAAAAGCGAAAAGTCAATCTTTCAGATATTGATGCTGCCGAAAACCTGAATAACTTCAAAAAGGACTTGAAGAAGGATTTGGATTCATTGGATAATTTATTCATCAATCTTCAAAAATTTGAAACCAAAATTGAGAAAGAAATAGTCAGACCCGGCAATCTTAATTCCGCAGATGACAAACTTCAAACCTTAATTGCTGAAATCAATAAAAAAAGAGCTTCTGGTGAAAACAGCGGAAACGCAAAAGTGGTCATCTTCACGGTATATCGTGATACCGCTCAGTATCTTTTCACGCAACTTAAAAACCGTGGTTTTGAAAAGTTAGCGATGGTATCCGGTTCTGGTTCGCACACAAGTGATTCGAATGAAGAAACCAAGGATTTTGAGCCTATTTTGGAGCGATTCGCACCTTACACCAAACTTTTCATGGAAAAGGAATGGGATTTCCAAACTGAAAAAAAAGGTTTAGAGGCCTATTACGAATGGATACCATGGGTTGCCCAGAATCATCCTAAAACGTACTCGCAAGTTCAACAACCGATTGATATTCTTATTGCCACCGATGCTTTGAG
>JADYZK010000035.1 GCA_020853175.1 Bacteroidales bacterium | reverse complement strand
TCAACCCTTGTAACCCATGGAAGAGGCGCCGGAGTAGTGATTGAAACGGGCATGAACACCGAAGTGGGTAAAATTGCGAACCTCATCAACACCGAAAAAAAGGAGAAGACTCCCCTCGAAGTCAGGTTGGATAAACTGGGCAAAACGCTGGGATTGTTTGCTATCGGCATTTGTGTTGTCATTTTTGGCATAGCTTTGCTTCAAGGCCGCGACCTGGCCGAGATGTTTATCATTTCAGTTTCGCTGGCAGTGGCAGCCATCCCCGAAGGACTTGCAGCCATTGTGGCGGTGGTGCTTTCCATTGGTGTTACCAGCATGTCGAAGAAAAAAGCAGTCATCAAGAAATTGCCTGCTGTTGAAACTCTGGGGTCGGTCAATATCATTTGTTCAGACAAGACAGGCACCCTCACCCAAAACAAAATGACGGTAAAAACTTATTTCAATTTGGAGGGTGAGACAACTGTTGAACGCAATGCGAAAAACACTGCTTCTGCGGATGCCGAATTATTGGCTAAAGCTATGATTTTGAGTTCTGATGCCACCTACGAAAATGGTCAAGGAACGGGCGATCCAACAGAAATTGCCTTGCTGCTACTTGCTGATGATCTGGGTATTGATAGAAAAAAAATCAATGATCAGGCCAGTCGTGTGGGTGAATATTCATTTGATTCCGATCGAAAACTCATGTCAACCCTCAATGATGAAAACGGAAAACTGACCGTTTATACCAAAGGTGCAATTGATAATCTGCTCAACATTTCAACGCATGTTTTAGAAAACGGAGAGGTCATTCCGATAACCGATGCCCACAAAAAGAGCTACCTTGATGCCACCGAAAAAATGTCGGACATGGCCCTTCGAACCCTTGGTGTGGCCTACAAACCCGTTGATTCTATTGTTGAAGACACTGAAATGGAAAAAGATTTGATTCTGATTGGGCTTGTTGGAATGATTGACCCACCCCGACCCCAAGTGAAAGCATCCATTCAAAAAGCAAAGCAGGCCGGCATCACCACCATCATGATTACCGGCGATCATAAAAACACCGCCTTTGCCATTGCCCGCGAGCTGGGGATGGTGGAATCAAGAGATCAGGCCATTACAGGTGGCGAGTTGGAAGATTTTTCTGAGGAACAACTTCAAGAAAAAATTTCCAACTACCGTGTGTTTGCGCGCGTTTCGCCCGAACACAAGGTGAAAATTGTGCGTGCGCTCAAGGCGCAGGGCAACATTGTATCCATGACCGGCGACGGCGTAAACGACGCCCCCTCGCTCCATGCTGCCGATATTGGCGTGGCCATGGGGATCACAGGCACCGATGTGGCCAAAGGAGCCTCCGACATGATTTTGATGGACGACAATTTCGCCACCATTGTTTCTGCCATCGAACAGGGTCGGAATATTTACAGCAACATCAAAAAGTCGGTCATCTTTCTTCTGACATGTAACTTGGGTGAAGTCATCGCCATGTTTGTTACCCTTATGATTGGTTTGCAAGCTCCCCTCATTGCGACACAACTGTTGTGGATCAACCTCATCACCGATTCATTTCCTGCCATTGCATTGGGTATGGATCCCGGAAATCCGGACGTGATGAAAGAAAAACCACGCGATGCCAAAGAAAGTTTCTTTGCCGGAGGTGCAGGACTTCATCTTGTTCTTGGCGGTGTGTTGATTGGCGGATTAACCATCTTGGGCTTTTGGTTCGGTTACTACGAACATGGCTATAGTCCTTTTGATGCTGCTGCTCCTGTCAGCACAGTTGAATATGCCCGCACAATGGCTTTTATGGTGCTGGTGATGTGCCAATTGTTTTTCGCTCTTTCGGTCAGAAACAGTTCAAAATCAATTTTTCAAATTGGGGTTTTCTCCAATAAATACTTGGTTGGAGCCATCGTGGTGGGCATGTTGCTGCAATTGACCGTCATCAGCATTCCTGTTTTGCAAAGGGCATTTCATTTGCAAATGCTCGATTTGGGGGGCTGGCTCATCGCCATTGCCTTAGGCTTGGTTCCACTGATGGTGAACGAAATTGTCAAAATATTTATTCGAGCAAGACTAAAACGTGCCACAGTGTGAGAACGGGTGTTCATTCGAGAATTGAAAATTTGAGGATTTGAAGCGAGGTAGTTGCAAACTCCGCCGAGCGGTGGATTAAGC
This sequence comes from Bacteroidales bacterium, assembly GCA_020853175.1. GTDB lineage: Bacteria > Bacteroidota > Bacteroidia > Bacteroidales > F082 > JALNZU01. The sequence goes on along the minus strand of JADYZK010000035.1, from coordinate 1,777 downwards.
AAGGGAGATTTCTCCAGCAAAACCCTACTTCGCAGTGTTTTATGATAAGTAGGGTGTGTTGGGTTGCAAATAGGGTGGGCTTCAATCAAAATTGACCTCCTACTCCTTTAAACTTTTCAACAAACGAAACAATCTTTTGAAAAACACTTTGCTTTTTTCTCAAATACTGTGGATTTAACGGACTCATTTTCGGCAAAAGAGCATTAAGTTCTGTTCCATTTTCACTCGCATATTCTCGCTTTAAAGAAGCTGTTATGTAACGCTTTGCTTCTTCTATATTTAGATTTTCTTCTGTGATTAATTCTAATGCTTCCGCTTTCTGCTTGCTTTGAGCAAATGTAAAAAACGAATCTATAACATTTGCTTTATCTTGAAGTTTATCCAGTTCAGTTTCATTAATAAAATCAATTACTAAACTTTCTTTTGCTCTATTCCCTATGCTTGCGCGAATAACTCTGCGTATTTCAGTAATTAATGTGTCTTTGTCTTTTGTTTTCTTGTTATGCTCAAAAATCAATTCAAGAATATAATCAAGGTTTATCTCTTGCGATTTTAGCAAGTCAACTTCAAACACTACATCATCCCAATCAATTGTTGATTCTTCTGATTCCTTGCCGCTTTTTTCACGTCTTAACCAGTCACGTATGTCATTGTAAGTGGAACGGTAATCCTGAACTGTCCTTTCTTTGAGCAATTCAATTTTTTGCATTACGGCAATATCCTCATCTGTCACAAAATGCTCTTTTTTAAATTCTTCTATTGCCTCAGGATTATTTATGTCAATTTCATGAAATGCTTTAAGGTGATTAAATTCATCGTAATTCTGGAGTATGTTTTCTACTCTCAAATATTCTCCGAATAGTTTTGCAAATTCCTTTTTGTCTTTCTCTTTTACAATTTCGTCAGGATTAGGGAATTTCTCATTTAACTCTTTTACTACTTCAACATAACCTCTGCGTGCTTCACCTGTAACAATGTCTGTAAAGCCTTCTAGATATTCTTTGTAGCTCTTTTCGAGAACAACATTCTTGGTGTTGCTGTCACCGAAAAGCGTAATAGCGTCAATGGTTGCAATTTCTAAATCACGGAATGTAACAATGTTACCAAAGGTTTTTGTTGCATCATTAATACGATTAGTTCGTGAAAATGCTTGAATCAAACCATGATAACGCAAGTTCTTATCAACAAACAGCGTATTTAGTGTTGGAGCATCAAAACCCGTTAAGAACATTCCGACAACTATAATGAGGTCAATGTCTTTATCCTTTACACGTTTGGCAAGGTCTCGATAATAATTCTGAAACTCAGTGCTATCAACCCCATAACTGGTTTTAAACATGGCGTTGTAATCATTAATTGCTTTCGTTAAAAACTCTTTAGCACTAACATCCATTGCGGAAGGTTCAAAGCTCTCGTCAACTATTTCGCCAATGGCATTTTGTTCTTCATTAGCTGCAAAGGAAAAAATGGTCGCAATCTTGAGTGGTTTGTCACTGTCTTTTTGAAGATTGTTTAGTTCCTCATAATAGCATTTAGCTGCATCAACACTGCTTACTGCAAACATGGCATTGAAGCCTTTGTTGCTTCCTTGATTTCTATGGGTTTTTATCCTAAAATTCTGTAAGATGTATTGAGATATTTCTTTGATGCGTTCTGGATGAAGCAAAGCTTTTTTATTTTCTGCAGCACTTAATTTTTTCTCATCTATTTCAGTTTCAACACTCTTGAATTGTGGACGAACATCATTATAGTCAACTTTGAATTTCAGAACTTTTTC
>JADYZK010000034.1 GCA_020853175.1 Bacteroidales bacterium | reverse complement strand
CCGTTGCGAAAAATTACATTTTCTATCCTGTGATCCACTGCGTTGAGGCGTTCGTTGCTTCCCAATTGGGGTAAAAAGTCGCCACTTCCATCCACACTTCCGGCCCAGGTTTGGTTGGTTCCAATTTGTCCTACAAGGCTGAACTGTGGATTGTTAACCTCTCCAGAAACTTTGAAAAGGGTGATGTAACCATTGCCGCCTTGGTTGCCGTTGGCTGCCGAAACGAGATACACATTGGGTTCATCCACATCATAAGTGGTGGCCGGAACAAGGGTAAAGCCCTGTGAAGTGGTAAAACGGGTATAAGTAGGGTCGGGTTCACCGGCATACATGCTTTGTTTGTCAAAGGTAAAAACCGTCCGATAGAAGTCGTTTCCAAACATATTGCCTGAAATAACCACCCATTTATCATTGAAACCCATGCTGGGATAATCGAACCAAACCTGATTGGCGATATCGGTTATAAAGGAGTACAAATACCAGTCACCCATAGGATCGGAAGTAGCCGACACGCCAATGTAAAGCCTTGAATTGCCCGGTTCACTTCCGGCGCAGGTTGAAAACAGCCAACGGTCTTCTTGAAAATCATACACAATCTTAGGGTCGAAAGTGCCACTTCCAGGCAAGCTGGCCCAAAAAGCACCTAAAGAAATTGTTGTCAAAGGCGTTCCAGCCCTGTCTTGAATCCGCACTTCGGTGTTGAGTGTAACCATCAAATGGTCGGGCCCGGGGGCACCATTCACATCCGGAGGGATGGAGTTTCCTTAATCGTAAAGCGCATCAAAAGTAGTGTAGGCAATGGTAGATATGGGCTGCATCACATTTTGGGCAGATGGTTCAACAACATCAATATCAGTCACATCATTGAGATTCACCACAAAAGAAGGATTGTAACGCTCGGGGTTGGGCTTTTTGTAATTTTCGGTGTGCAGGGCACGGAAACTGCTATCGTTAGAAATAATGGCACTCATGCTCATTTTTGAAAAGGCTTCGGCCTTCCCTTTCTGAACTTCTTGGCCTTGAAGCGTTCCACCTGCCAAGGTAGCAAAAAAGAACAGCACGGACAGAACGAAAAGGTATATATTTTTCATGTTTGGGGTTTTAGTGAACCACAAAAATAGCATATCTAAAGTACAAACCATAACATGTTGCCTCAAAATGAACGATCAAAAGATGAAAAAACCAAAATAAAGACTTCCTTCACCGCCACAAGGCAAAAAAGCAATCAGGCCGCATTGAACTTTCATTCAAAGCGGCCTGAAAAGCAAAAATTCCATTCGCATTAAAAAATGCCGAAAGAAAGAATGTACACCATCAATTAATGCAGAACAAGTTTTCTCACTTGTCCGAGATGGCCATCAATGCTGATTTGATATACTCCGGCAGGCAATCTTTCCAAAGAAATATCTGTTTGTAGATTTTTGACAACAATCTTTTTCACCATCCTACCGTGCACATCAGTAAACAGCAGTGTTTTGCCGATCAAATCGTTCGAGATCAACAGCTTTACTTGGCCATGCGCCGGATTGGGATACAAAGAGAAGGAGTTTTCAACATCGAGGTTTTCCTCCAAATCAGTGTATGGTGATAATAAAATATCATTGATATATAGATTGTTACCATATTGGTTGTAGGTTTCAAAACGGATTTTAATTCCGTTCAACCCGGCGAAAGCACTTAAATTAATTTCAGGACATGAAGCCCCGTAAGCGCCGGCATAGCACCAATCTTCATCACTTTGTGGAACAAAAGAGTTTAAAGTAGGCAAAGAAGTTTCAAAAATGCCTTCGCCATTTGGGCCATTGGCATAAACCCTTTGCCAGGTTTCTCCACAATCGGTAGAAACTCCTATGATGAGGGAATCCATTTGGAAATAACGCTGCGCATAGGCATATTTGAACGTCAAACCAACAGTTTGCAGCCCGCTAAAATCGAGCGGTGGACTCACCAAATAATCTCTTTGTTGAAAGTTGGTGTAAGAGAAAAATTCCATCACCGCGGCCTTGTTTCCATCGGGGAGGGTGGTCAACGTCCAGCCACGGCCATCATCGGGATTGACCACCGACCATCCGGCATCAGCAAAAGAAGCCGTTTCAAAATCTTCGACAAAAGGAATTGAAAAACCACCCACATGAATCATTTCGTTCATTAAAAGGGTGTTGACCCCTGTAGTGTTGGAGGCAGTAAGGCGCACATGGTAAGGCACGCTTTCATTGAATTTCACCACAGGGTTTTGAGAATTGGAGGTGGTGTTTTCCATAAAAGTAACCGTATTGGGCGTAAAGTCCCAAACCCACAGGTTAGGACAATTGCTGGTTTGATCGGTGAAACGCACGGTCATTCCGGCGCATCCTACGGTGGTAGAGGCAACGAAAGCTACTTCGGGAGCCGCGGCAGAGCCAACGGTAATACAGCCTGCACACACAAAAGTATCGGAACCCAAGGAGTTGGTTACCGTTAGCGTAACGTCATAGACACCCTCGGTGGCATACATGATTCCTTGGGGATTTTGTTGGGTGCTTGTGGAAGGTTCGCCTCCGGCGAAAGTCCATTCCCATGAAAAGGGCGTGCCGATGGTTTCGTCAGTGAAGTTCACCTCACATCCGGCGGCAACTGAACTAACTGATGCGGACAAGCCTGCAGTGAGTGAGCCAATAAAAGGTGCAACCGACCACAGCCCTCTGCCGTAAGTGCCTACTCTGATCAGGTCGTTTTGTGGGCTCACAGGGTCATAAAAGATATCCACTTCGGTGGCATTGACGCTTGCCGGAAGGCCCTCGTTGTAGAGATACCATTGATCCATAGAGGCTTCTTTGTAGAAAACCCCTACATCGGTTCCAAGGTACAAGCCCTCTTGGCTGTTTTTGTAATAGGCAATGCTGTTGATTTGAATACCGGATAAATTTAAGCTGATGTCGGTCCAAGTGAGGCCTTTGTCTTGCGACTTAAAAATTTGATTCTGCTGGGCGATATACACAATTTGTTCATCCGTAGGGTGTGTTTCAATGGCGGTAATATTGGAATTTGAAAGCAAGGCATTGGTGCGCACCGACCAGACCACAGAGGCATCTTTGGCATTATCGGTGAAGTAAAACTTCTTGCCGCTTGAAGCATACAAGATATTGGTGTTGGCCTTGGATTGCGCCATTTGATCCATGTTGCTGTTGTTCATGGTACTTATTTTTTGCCATTGCACACTATTGGTGTTGCCGGCTTTGATGTTGGTGCTGCGCCAAACATTTTTGTAACCTACAAACATAGTATTGCCATCGTTGTGGTCAATCAGGAATGGCGTCACCCATCCCCCACCCTCGGTGATGCCGTTGGTTCCTTCGTTGGCAATCGTTCCTTGGTAGTTGTTGTTGAAGTTGCGACTGATTTCACCATAATATAAGGTAGAGTAGCTGTAGCGGTCATCGGCAGGATCGTAGGCACATTCCATGCCATCGCCTCCGCCCACGGCCACCCAAGTGGTATTGTTCATCACCGAGCTGCCATTGTCCTGATAGCCATTGATGACATAATTCGACTTTGTTTTGCTTTGTCCGATCTTATAAGCCTGACTGATGACCAAGCCATTGGAAAGTTCAGTCCAATTGACCCCGCCATTGGCAGTGAAATACAAACCACCGTCATTGCCCACATAAAGTTGGTTGTTGATGGGCGAATATTCCAAAATGTGCAAATCGGCATGTACAGATTGCACGCCACAGCCACCATACCAATGGGAACGGATGTTCCATGAAGAGCCGCCGTCGGTTGATTTAAAGCAGTTGACGCCACCGGCCAAAATAACATCGGCGTTGGTAGGGTCAACAGCAATATCAAGGTCGTACCAGGCTTGGCCGCCATTTCCACCATTGCAATCCCACGACATGATGTTGGGACTGTTTGATTTCATAGTGAAGGAAAGACCGGCATCATTAGAGCGATACAGCCCTTTGAACGCATCTGAAGTGGTGAGCAGGAAATAGACCACTTGAGGCGATGCAATTGAAACCCCAACAACTCCTCTTGAGCCTCCCGGCAAACCGTTGTTGACAAGAGTATATGAAACACCATTGTTTTCTGAACGATAAAAATTACCTCCCTGAGCTGCATAAACGATATTATTGTCGGTGGGGTGAAATACCACCTCTTTGAAATTTCCGTTTCTGGATTGCGTCCACGTTTCTCCGCCATTGGTAGTTCTGTAAATCCCATTGCTTGTGGCCGCCAACATCACTTGCGGGTCAAGGGGGTCTTGCGCCAAGCGTCCAACAGTGCTGTTTCCCATTCCATTGTTCCATTGTTCCCAATTCTGACCGCCATCGGTGCTTCTCCAAACACCTAAGCCGGGGGCATCGCCGGCATCTCTGTCGCCGGTGCCAATTAAAATGTGGTTAGGATTGCTGTGATCCACCAAAATGGCTGACACCCCTAATGTGGGCAAATGATCGGTAAGCACCTGCCATGTTGTGCCATGGTTGTACGACACCCATAAACCGCCGGCGGGCGCGCCAATATAAATGATATCGGGGTTCACAGGATCAAAGCCAATGGCGTTAACCCTTCCCAGGCCACGGTAACCGTTGTTGCCCGAAGGCACATCAAAAGGTCCCATTTGTTCCCATTCGCTGTTTCTGTTATTGATGACAGCACCCGATTCCAAAATCTGATTGTAAGCTTTCAAAGCTACATCATGATTGGGTTTTTTACCTTCGGGACTTACCCGCTGTTTCATCATATATTCCCAGCGTTTAAAAGGCTTGTAACCACTTCCGCGAGTGATCTCACGACCTTCCCAATAGGTTTCGAAGGCCCTTTGGG
>JADYZK010000033.1 GCA_020853175.1 Bacteroidales bacterium | reverse complement strand
TGTATCTGCCAAGCCAACTGCACCACGCGAGGCCAGTTGTCAAAATCGGTGAGCGGAGCGTTCCAGTTGCGTGGCAGTCCGGTGGTTTCGGTGTCAAAAATTAAAAACATAAAAAAGAAATTATATCACTGATAATGAGTTCGTTAATTAAAATAGCAGTTGTTTACAAAGGTATTTTAAAAATACTGAACTCACCAATGCGATCTAAAATCTTTTTCGTTTGTTTTGTTGAAAGACGATCGCTGATATGAATTTTTTAGGGTTGAATGCTGAACAACAAGGTTATTTTGAAGAGATTAACTGCTGTCAGGACTGGATTTATGAAGGGGGCGCATGAAGTATTGTCTCCGGTTTCATGATAAAACCAAAAGCAATTTAGATAAAATTGAAATGCCCACCCTAAATTGTATGGGTTCAAGAAAAATCTATTGTACCACCATTTTCTTTACTATTTGTCGGTCATCGCCGGCGATTAAAAGGGTATAAACACCACTTCCCCATTTGTGGTTCTCATTCAATAACATTGATTTTTTCCAAGGATATGCAGCGATCAATCGTCCGTGGGCATCCAGCACGGTCACTTTTTCATAATGCTGACCATCAAGTGTTTGGAGGGTAAAGCTGCCTTGTGATGGGTTGGGCGAAAGGCTCAACTGAGGTTTTTCTGAAGAATTTTCAAGGCCCACAAATCGAGATACAACGATGTTGTCAATCATCAACGGGTTGCCATAAAAACTCACTGATTCAAAGGCAATCCGCACATCGGTCATTCCAGCCCAAGGGCTGAGGTCGAGGGTGTAACACGGGCTTCCCCATCCGTTGCCGCACCAGTCAGTAGCCGATTGCGGAAAAAATGTTTCCGTTGCAGGTAAATGCGTGGCAAAACTCCCGCTTCCGTTTTCGCCATAGGTAGCAATGCGTTGCCAGTTGAGGCCACAATCGCTAGAAACAAACACAATAAGGGAATCGCTCACTTGGGTGTAAGCTGCATTTTGTGCATAGGCATGTTCAAAACTCAGATAAGCACTGCTCATGCCACTGAGGTCGAAAGGCATTGAAACAAGTCTATCGCGTTGATTGATGGCGAAATAAGTGCGAAAGTTGATGCCGGCAGATATACTTCCACCGTTTCCGTTGGTGGGGAAAATGTTCCAAGTTACATCGTTATCCGGATTTTCAACTTTCCAAGAACCACGGCTCAGTGTTCCTGATTCAAAATCGTCGGTAAAATATCCGGCTTGACTTCCAATGTGGATAAGATCGGTCATTTCAACGGTTGAAGTCCCATAACTGTTGGATGCGGTGAGACTTATGCTGTAAGCACCCAAATTATTGAAAGCAACGACAGGATCTTTAGATGTGGCGTTGGTGCCATTTAAAAAAGTAAAAGTATTGGGACTGATACTCCATTGCCAACTCGAAGGCAGTCCCACGGAGGCATCATACAGTTGCACCGGATCGTTTTGGCAGGCTACGCGAACGCTCGCTTCAATTTGTGCTTCAACCGTGCCGGGAAAATCAACTTTAAAGGTCATGGTTTCGCCAATACTTGATATATCAGATATATACACGCCACCTGCAGTGCCATTTTGAAGAAAAGGGTAGGGGTTTGTGGTGTTATCAAAGGCGGTGCGGCCATAATTGGCAGCAAACATTGCTTCGTTTAAACTCCCGCTGTTGGTGGGATTGCCGTTGGGTCTGAAAATGTACACCTCATCCGGTGGTCCACTTGCATTTCCGTTGCCGGCATTGGGATTGATACGGTAAATCAACATGCCCGATTTGGATAGCGTGCCATCAAAAGTGCCATCTTTTTTACGAAATTCAATCAAGAAATATTGTGAAGAAGAATTGGAAGAATGAATCCTGTATGCGTTGTTCTCACTGCTTTGTAGCGGATTGAGGGTATAGGTGCCGCTTTCGGTAATCCACGGAATATCTTCGATCCAACCGCCATATTTGTACTTCATAAAAGCGCCCATATATTGCGGTGGAGTGTTGTTGGAAGCCATCACATCCCACGGTCCGACGGGAGTAATGTCGGTGGTTTCGTAACGATAGAGGTCGGGTGCGCCAAGGCTGTGAAACATTTCATGGCAAAGCACCCCTACGCCACTGCTGTTCAGGCTGGTTTCGAGTTGAAAGTTAAAGTCAAAAACCCTTTTGCCGTTGATGAAAGCATCTTGGGTGTAAAGACTCCAGCGGTGTGGCCAAAGCAATGTGGACCAGGCTGTTGGACCTCCTTTAACGATAAACACCACATTATCCACATTCCCGTCATTGTTATAATCAAGATCAATATTTTCCGGAACGGGTGAATTCAGGTTGATATACGTCACTGTGTTGGCCAAAAGGGTGTGCTCGCGGTTGGTGCGGTCCGAATCAGTTTGATAGCCAATGGGATTGGTCACAGAATTGTAAGGCATATAATAACTTCTCGGAAAAGTATCTTGATACGAACGTACAAAAGCGTCGGTTGTTTTGGGGTAAAATGTTGAGGGTAAGTGCAATTGTCCATAAGAAACTTCTTGATAGTAATTTACCATGGAGTTGGCGTTGGGTGCTGTTGAATTGAAACGGTTGTAATCTACAACAGTGTCGGAGGTAAATTCATCTTGGTCGCTGAAACGGATGTACATCACCAAATTGTTGAGGGTGCCTTCGGCCCTTCCATAGGCGCGGTTGGGTTCGTAAAACCGCATTTCTTGCTGCATAAATTCTCGGCGTGCTTTCATTTGTTGCGCGCTGATGTTGATGTTGGGAGTTAATCCAAAAGTTTCAGGATTGCCCTCACCCACTTTCAAGGAAGAGGGCTGCAGTTGACCAGTATTTATGACGGCATAATAATAAAAACCGTCAGTTTCACTTTG
>JADYZK010000032.1 GCA_020853175.1 Bacteroidales bacterium | reverse complement strand
TGTTTAACGTTTACATGGCAAAACTAAACAATAAAAATGTTTTGTCAAGTCTTTTTTTAAAATAATTAAACAAAATATGTTTAGATATAACCAATACCTTGTTCTGCAATTAGTTACATCATGTTAAAATAAGTTAAGGTAGATTTTTTGTTTAAACATTTTGCCCAATAAGTCAACTTTTTGAAGATTTCGTTCAACAAACTTTGGTTTTTAGAGGAGCTTAAGTGGAAATTTAAAAGAATAAAGTTCAACAAAACTAGATTAAATCAAACTTTGTTGAACTTAAACTGATTTTCATCAAACAAAACGTATGAGAAATACACTTTTGTTTATGCTCCTTTACGCAAATAGTTTTCCACAATTTTCAGGTTATGGCTGTTGTTGTTGCGTGCGCCTTCCGAGGTATAAAGGGCATCTACAGCATGTCTATGGTTTTCGAGCACTTTATGCCGAACCATTTTGAGCGTGGAATTGATCATTAAGTTTTGTTCGGTAAACAATTCATTCGCAATAACGAAATGTTTGGGAATCCAGGTATCGGGAAACTGGTTCATATACGCTTCATGACCTTTGAACCGATGGATATCGTTTTCAATCAGACCAAGAATTTCATCGGGGGTTCTTAAATGCTGCTGGGCAACAAGGCGTTTCATTTTATCCTCGGCAATAGAAACCACCGCAACCGTGTAGGGTTTCATATCGTTGTAAACCATCACTTGTTGAATGAGTTGCGCTGTATTTACAATGGCTTCCTCAATGCCTTCGGGTGAATATTTCTCGCCATTGGGCGCGATTAGCAAAGCTTTTTCGCGACCTACTACTACTAAAAAACCGTCTTTGTCGAAGTAACCCAAATCGCCTGTAAACAACCAGCCGTTTTGAATACTTTTTTCGGTAGCTTCCTCATTGAGGTAATATCCTTTCATCACATTGTTTCCGCGTATAACAATCTGACCTTTAACTCCTTGTGGTTGGATATTTCCATGGTCATCCACAATTTTACAATCTACATTAGGAATAACTTTTCCGGAAGTGCCATATTTAAAAGAACCCGGAGTGTTGGCCGATATGATAGGTGTAGCCTCGGTGAGGCCATAACCCTGGTAAACAGGAACACCAATGGATGCAAAAAATTGTTGCTGTGAATAATCGAGCAAAGCGCCACCTCCTACACAAAACCGAATACTATTTCCAAAAATTGATTGTAATTTCTTAAATATCAGATTGTAAGCCAACCAATAAGTGATTCTTTTTCGTAGCCCAATTTTTTTTGGTTGATCAAATCCGTTGCCTTTGATTTCAATTCCTGCTTGCAGGCCAGCTTTGAATAGTTTCAAGATGAAACTTCCTTTGGCTGCCACCCCATCTTTCATTTTAGACATGAAATTGCCTGTGAGGGCAGGGACAGTGAGTAGAAAATGCGGATTGGCCTCTTTTAAGTTAATTGGAATATTTTTTAAAGCATTTTTACTGCTCCCGCGCGCGTCAACAAAATAAATAGATAATCCTTTTACCACACTGGCGTAAATGCCCACTGTATGTGCAAAAGAATGGTCCAATGGCAAGATAATCAACAGGCGATCGCCTTGGTTTACATCGAAAGACTGCATGGCATCGCTGCTGTTGGCATAATAATTTAGGTGCGAAAGCATGATTCCTTTTGGGTTGCCGGTGGTTCCCGAAGTGTAACAAATGGTAACAATTTGGTCTTCGGTGATTTTTTCTTCAATTTCTTGAAGACAATTTTTGTCGCTTAACAGCTTTTTTTCGCCCAAGGCAAACATCTCATTCAACAACAACACTTGCGAAGATTGTATTCCTGCTTCGTGCAAAATCGGTTCGTAAACGTCAATGTTATGATCTAAATAAATGAGTTTTAAATTACTTAGTCCCTCTTTATCAATACTTTGAACTGCTTTTTCAATGGTATTTGATGAAACAATTAAAGCACTACAACCGGCGTGAGTGAGACGAAACTGAATCTCTTCGTTGAGCAACTTGATGGAAAGGGGCACATTGACACAACCAGCCATTAAAAGGCCATACTCTGTAACCACCCAATCATTACGACCTTCGGCCAACAAAGCAATTTTGTCGTTGAATTGAAAGCCATGCTCAACAAGTGCAGCCGCAAATTGTTGCGATTTTATGAGCACATCGTTAAAAGAAAGGGTATGCCAACCATGGTTGGATTTTTCGCTCAGATAAGGTGCGTTTGGGTATTGCCTGGCAGCCCCACGCAGCAATTGAATAACTGTTTTTTGCATCAAAAATAACCTTTAACGGCTGCAAGGTAAGTAAAAACATGAATCCCAAAAGCACCAAAAGGTTATTTATTCAACGAAATTGAAATCGGAAGATTTTAATTTGAATAAGCCTCAAGCTGCCTGCTGAAATCCAAGGCCGAACTCACTAATTTGAGGTTATCAGGCAACTCAAAATTGATGCCGGCTGCTTGAATACCACTCAGAAAAATCTGTTTGTCATCAAAATAATCCGTCAGCTCCTGAATATACTTCTTCATTTCAATTTGTGTTAAGGCTGACACAAAATAAGTAGCCACCAGGTCGGGTTTTACGGTGTGTGCCACCGAAAATAAATCGTGCAAGGGGACGTTTTGCCCCAAATAATACACCACAAAACCATGCTTGCGGGCAAGATAATAATAGGTAAGAAGACCTATTTCGTGTAATTCCCACTCTGGTAAAAACAAAATAATGCGTTTAGCTTGGGGCTCATTGATAATGGGAAGGCTGTCAACGGCCACGCAAAGCTTCATGCGAATGAGGTTACTGATAAAATGTTCTTGCGCAGGATTGATGGTTCCGGTTTGCCACAACATGCCGATTTTTTCAAAAAACGGATAGATAATGTAATACAAACTGCTTTCAAAACCTATTTTTAGGATGCTTTGGTTCAGGATGCGTTCAAAACGGATTTCATTCATTTCAATCATGGCCACCACCAAGCCCTCTATCTGGCTCAGGTAATCTGATTCGGGTTTAACCACTTCCATGATCTTTTGGTTGAGCTCATGGTTGGTCATATTGGCAATTTTCGATATCTTGATTCCGTGGCGGTTCAAGATCGAAATGTTGAGTAGCCGTTTTAAGTCTTCATCGGTGTAATTCCTGATGTTCGTTTCCGACCGGTTGGGATCAACAATTCCATAACGCTTTTCCCACATTCTGATGGTGTGGGCCTTTACGCTGGTTAATCTTTCTAAGTCTTTGATCGAGTAAGTTGACATAGTATATTTTAGTTCATCATTAAGTTAAACACTTAGAAGACCTTTTTGTTTAAAATCAAAAAACAGTCCGTTGAAGGTCGAAAAAAATCAGTGCATGCAGCAAACAATAGAAACAACTATGTTCTTTCGTTGTTCATTCGGGGGGATAAATCTTTTAATATTTTTTAGTGAAATTTTTGAGGTTTCGGAAAGATATACGATGTGTTACGATAATTTTTGAAGTGCCTCGGTAATATGCTTATCCACTTTGAATTGGGAGTTAAAAATATGAATAACTTTCCCCGACCCATCCACAATAAAGGTAACGCGTCCGGGCAGCAAACCCAGCAAATCGGATGGCACTCCAAACATTTTTCTTACCTCATTGTTTTCGTCGCTTAAAAGTGTAAATGAAAGCCGATGTTTCTTTGCAAAGTTGAGATGAGAGGAAACACTGTCAGCACTAATGCCAAACACTTCGATGCCTTTCTCACGAAAAGCTTCAAAATGATCCCTGAAACTACAGGCTTCTTTGGTGCAGCCGGGCGTATCGTCTTTTGGATAAAAATAAATGACCATTTTTGTTTTTCCGATGTATTGATGCATGTCCACCGATTCTCCAAATTGGTTTTTTAAATTAAAAGATGGCACTGAATCGCCAATACTTATTTTTTTGTTCATCGTTTGTATTTGTCTTGAAGTGATTGCTCAATGTTTCCAAAATGAAATTTAAACCCCTCATTTAACAGGCGTTGTGGTAGCGCACGCGTGCCTTTCAGCAGCATTTCTTCTCCCATCTCACCGAAAAATAATCGGATTGCAAAAGCCGGAACAGGCAGCCAAACAGGACGATGCATTGCTTTTCCGAGGGCTTTGGTAAATGTGGACTGCCTCACCGGATGAGGAGCAACAAGGTTGTAAACCCCCATTCCACTTGATTGCGACAACAAAAACAAAATGGCTTCCACTTCATCTTCAATGTCTATCCACGACAGCCATTGCTTTCCATGTCCTATTTTTCCTCCACCGAAAAGGCGAAAAGGCAACGCCATTTTTGGCAGCGCGCCGCCCTCGGTGGACAAGACAACTCCTGAACGAATCAATACCAAACGGTCGGTAACATCTTTCATCCCGGCAGCTGCAAGTTCCCATTTATAGCTCACTTCGGCTAGAAAACCTGTCCCCACCTCGCTTTCTTCGGTGAAATCAGCTTCCAAATCTGAGCCATAATAACCCACTGCTGAGGCTTGGATAATGGTTTTCAATTTTATTTCGGCGGCTTTAAGTAAATTGTGGAGGGCTTCAACCGTTTGAACGCGACTCCATAAGACAGCTTCTTTTCGTTTTTCGCTCCAACGTTGATCGCCAATACCGGCACCTGCCAAATTGATAAGGGCCTCGCTTCCATCAATCAAAGCTGCTAAATGCGAAGGGGGCTGATGCCAATCAGCAAAATGAATGCCTGCACCTTTGAATTTTTCACGTGCTGCAGGCACATTTCGAGTAAAGACCACCAACTCATGTTTCCCGATCAACCTTTTAACCAAGGCTTCACCAATCAAACCAGTGGCTCCGGCAACAATAATTTTCATAGTTTTTCTTTTATAAACACCTCAAAAAGCCAAATGTTGGCGAAAAGAATTAATTATGCTTTTAATTGGCACAAAACACCGTCTTTTTTTGAAGTACCTTTGCACGAAAATTTTCCTGCTTGGAAGTCAATATTTCATACCGACGCATTTGGACGATTGCGTATCCCATTATTTTAGGGAGTGTAGCTCAAAACCTTATCAACGTAACCGATACGGCCTTTTTAGGACGGGTTGGCGAAATTGAACTGGGAGCCTCAGCCCTTGGCGGGATGTTTTATTTTGTGCTTTTTATGCTGGCTTTGGGTTTTGGCACTGGAACGCAAATCATTATTTCGCGGCGGCATGGCGAAGGCAACAGTCATTTGATTGGAAAAACCTTTGATCACGCCCTCTATTTCATGCTGCCTCTATCGTTATTTGCTTTCGTAGTTTTGTATTTTTTCTCCACTCCTATTTTACGAAGTGTGATCGAGAGCGACAATATTTTCGTGGCTTCAGTGCAGTTTTTAAAATACCGCATGCCGGGTATCTTTTTTGCTTACGGACAAATCATCTTTCGCTCGTTTTATATTGGAATCGCCAAAACCAAAGTGATTACATGGAGCACGTTGGTGATGGCAGGAACGAATATTTTTTTAGATTATGTACTGATATTCGGTAAGTTAGGATTTCCAGAAATGGGTCTTGAAGGTGCAGCTATTGCTTCAACCATTGCCGAAGGAATTGGACTTCTTTATCTCGTCATTTATGTGATTTACCATCAACACCACAAAGTGTTTGGTTTATTCAGGTTTGAAACCTTCGACAAGCGTTTATTTAATCGCAATTTCAAGCTTTCGGCACCGGTGATGATTCAAAACTTCTTTTCGCTTGGAGCCTGGTTTGCCTTTTTTCTTATTGTTGAAAAGTTGGGTGAAAATGCCCTCGCGGTTTCAAATATCATCCGAAGCGTATACGTTGTGCTGATGATTCCCATCTGGGGTTTTGCCTCAGCGGCCAATTCCATGGTGAGCTATTTAATTGGTATGAAGCGTATTGAGTTGGTTCAACTTTTGTTAAAACGAATATTGGTGATGTGTGTTGGTGGTGTTTTGGCGTTGATTCTTCTCAGCGCAATTGTTCCGGGCGCATTGGTAAAGTTGTACACCGATAACGAATCGTTGATTGCTATGAGTCTTCCGGTTCTTAAAGTAGTGAATATTAGCGCTGTTTTTCTTGCAACAGGCTTTGTGCTGTTCAACGGTGTGATGGGTACAGGCAAAACCAATGTTTCTTTTGTGATTGAATTTTTTGTCTTAGTAGCTTATCTGGTGTATGTTACCTTAGTAGTAAGAATTCTTGGAGGCGGCATCACCATGGCATGGACATCGGAAATTGTTTACGGCTTGTTGATGTCGGGATTATCCTTGCGATACTTGGCCAAAGGCCGATGGAAACAAGGAGCCATTTGAGCCAACTGCTTAGATTTGACCGTTTTCAATCATTAAAACAATGGTTTCGATCAGATCATCCTCGCCCGAAGGATCGTATTTCGTTTTAAGATTGTACCCCCAAATGCGGGCAAAACCCTGATAAAAGAAGGCCGTGAAGCCGCCGCGCAAATCTTTTAAAAGCGTATAAGATGTTGCCGTTGTTTCACGGTCAATGAGTTTAATCAGAATTTTTCCTTGTGTAAAAGTAAGGTCGCGCAGCTCAGGGCCAAATTGTTCATTGATCTCATCCTCAGCCTTTTTCATAATTTTTTTTCGCTCTTTGTCGCTGGTTGCATCCAGAAGCAATGTATTGTATTCACGCAGTTTTAAACCTGCCAAACGTGCATAAGGATATACTTTTTTGACATTATAAATCAGTTTTTCAATACGCCTAATATCACGACGGCTGTCGAAAAGACGCATGGCATAAATGGGAATCTCGGGCAGATGCACCATAGGAATGGTGTCGTTATTTACTATTTTGGCAAACACAACGAGCGTATCGGCACCCCGCCCAAAGTTTCGAACAATGGCAGTTTGTTGGGCAAAAGCACCATTCAGGGTAAAAAAAAGAAGGACAAAAACAAAGAAAACTTTCATGGCTTGACGCACAATAATAACCAAATTTCAGAAATCCATTTCAAAGCACCACATAAAACAACAACTATGCCAATCAACTTAATAGCAAATTTCTACTAAAAAAGCGAAATGCCGTCCAAAAGCTATCGGACGGCATCTCATCAATTCATTTTTTCAAGAAAAATCAAGCCACTTTCAACTTAGAAATACCAGCTTTACTGAATTTTTTTTCAGCATATTCCAGGGTTATTTTCAGTTCTTTTACATCATTTTTAGAGGGCATTTCAAACATATCATCGGTAAGGATGGCTTCAAAAATAGAGCGTAAACCCCTGGCGCCGAGCTTAAACTCAATTGATTTTTCGACAATAAAATCAAAAACCTCCGTTTCGATGGTCAGTTTGATTCCGTCCATTTCAAACAAGCTTACGAACTGTTTCACCAAAGCGTTCTTTGGCTCAGTGATGATCCGTTTCATGATTTCGGGAGTGAGCGGATGCAAATAAGTAAGAATTGGCAGACGGCCTACAATTTCGGGAATAAGACCGAATTTTTTCAAATCGGCCGGCGAAATGTATTGCAAAAGGTTGTCCTTGTCAATTTGATCTTTCTTATCTTTTCCGTAACCCACCACATTGGTATGATTTCGGGCAGCGATGATGCGTTCGATGCCATCAAAGGCTCCACCGGCAACAAACAATACATTGCGGGTATTGACTTGAATCATTTTCTGTTCAGGGTGCTTGCGTCCCCCTTGCGGTGCCACGTTTACGATAGTACCTTCCAAAAGTTTGAGTAAAGCTTGTTGAACACCTTCGCCCGAAACATCACGTGTTATACTTGGATTATCGCTCTTGCGGGCAATTTTATCAATCTCATCAATGAAAACGATACCGCGTTCGGCGGCTTCCACATTGTAATCGGCAGCTTGCAACAAGCGCGTTAAAATGCTTTCCACATCCTCGCCAACGTAACCGGCTTCGGTGAGCACGGTGGCATCAGCAATTGCAAAAGGCACATTCAGCATTCGTGCTATAGTGCGGGCCAGCAATGTTTTGCCTGTTCCTGTTTCACCAACAATGATGACATTCGACTTTTCGATCTCTACTTCATCTTTGCTTTTAGTGGCCACAGCTTGATTGATGCGCTTGTAATGATTGTAAACAGCCACGGCGAGAATGCGTTTGGCGTCATCTTGTCCGATGACATATTGATCAAGAAAATTTTTGATCTCAACTGGTTTCAAAACCTTATGCTCATCCTTTATAGAGGCTTTTCCGGATGTGTTCATTGCTTCCTCTTTGAGGATCACATTGGCCTGCACCACACATTGGTCGCATATCTGTGCCTCCAAACCGGAGATGAGGATGCGAACGTGAGTGCGTGAAGACCCACAAAATGAACATACATCTTTCTTTTTGACCATGGATTAGGTGGTTTTGGTTCGAACTAAAATTTCGTCAATCATACCGTATTCTTTGGCTTCTTCGGCGGTCATCCAGTAATCGCGGTCGGAATCTTTCCAGATTCTTTTGTAAGGCTGGCCGCTATGATGGGCAATAATATCGTACAATTCCTTTTTCAGTTTTTGGATTTCACGGGCCGTGATTTCAATGTCAGAAGCCTGTCCTTGTGCACCGCCCATAGGCTGATGAATAAGGATGCGTGAATGTTTCAAGGCGGTACGTTTGCCTTTGGCGCCGGCGCACAAAAGCACGGCTCCCATGGATGCTGCCATTCCTGTGCAGATGGTTGAAACATCGGGATTGATGTACTGCATGGTGTCGTAAATTCCCAAACCTGCATATACCGAACCGCCGGGCGTATTCAAATAAATTTGGATGTCGCGCTTTGAATCCACGGATTCCAAAAACAACAGTTGGGCTTGAATGATATTGGCTACATAATCATCTACCGGCACGCCAAGAAAAATAATTCTATCCATCATCAAGCGCGAAAAAACATCCATAGTGGCAATGTTTAACTGACGCTCTTCGATGATAGTGGGGGAAATATATCCAGTTGCGATGCGGTTGTAACGCTCTAATCCATTGCTACTTATGCCAAGATGCTTGGTAGCATATTTTGTAAATTCATTATTCATTGTTTTGGTCCTCCTTTAGCTCCATCCCGTTTTGGGTAATCATTTCTTTAAACTCGTCGGGGGTAACTATCTTGTCAATCAGCTTAAGATTC
>JADYZK010000031.1 GCA_020853175.1 Bacteroidales bacterium | reverse complement strand
TAATCATAAGGGCAGTCATGGTGCAAATGATAATGGTATCAATCATTGGTTCAAGCAGCGAAACAACGCCCTCCCTGGCCGGATACTCCGTTCGCGCGGCCGCATGAGCAATGGGAGCAGAACCTTGGCCGGCTTCATTACTAAAAAGCCCGCGGCGCACACCCCAAATCATGGTCATAATAACCGTTGAACCCACAAATCCGCCTGTCGCCGCTGTTCCATTGAATGCTCCGGTAAGAATAGTAGCAAAGGCAGCCGGATGTCGGTCGTATTCAGCTACCAACACCACCAAAGTGGCACCCACGTATAGCACCGCCATGAAAGGCACCAAACGGGCGGTAACATCGCCAATGCGTTTCAATCCCCCAACAATGACCAATAAAACCAAAGCCGTAATGAAAACACCTGATATCCAAGTAGGTATGTTGTATGATGTGAACATGGCATCTGACATAGAGTTGGATTGAGCCATATTTCCGGTTCCTAATGAACACAGTATGGTGCTTGAGGCAAACACCACAGCCAAAATCTTGGCCCAGAGGCCCAGTTTGTCTTTTAAGCCATCTTCAATGTAGTACATTGGTCCGCCCGAAACGGTGCCATCGCTATTGAAACGACGATATTTTTGAGCTAAAGTAACTTCCGAATATTTTAGCATCATGCCCAAAAAACCCGTAATCCACATCCAAAAGATCGCTCCTGGCCCACCCAAATAGATGGCCATGGCTACACCAACAATATTTCCTGTGCCAACAGTGGCCGACAAAGCAGTTGTAAGTGCCTTAAAATGATTTACATCGCCTTCGGTTCCTTTTTTGTCATATTTTCCGGAGACTACTTTTATAGCATGAGGAATTTTGGTGATGTTGATAAATTTGAGCTTAAAGGCAAACCACAATCCGGTAGGGATCAGCAAAAAAAGAATGAGATAACCACCAACATAATCATTGTAGAATTGGATGGCCTGATCAATTTTGATTAAAATTTCACTCATTGACGTGCGCTTTTTGGAAGTTGCCACCTGTTTGTCAGTTTGACTGTTAGTTGGCTTGAAGGCGCAAATATTAAAAAAAGGATTTGCAACACCAAAAAAACTTCAAAAAAAACACAAAACATGATCCCTTGCTTGTGCAAAAACTTCAAAAAGAATCCATTGCCCGAACCGCATCTGACTTGATCAGCAATTGACCGATGCGACATTCGAGGCAACGTTTGGGATCGCAATATTCTTTTTTGAGCTGCAACAAGGCCTGAGACTGCAAAGCATCATTGGCCACAACTCCCAGTTTTTCAAACTGTTGTATGATATGATTATTTTCAGCATCCATGCTTTCGAGCAACATAAAAGCCCTGTCTTTTATTGTTTCATTGTTATGAAACACCCCATAGGTAAATAACACTTGAACTATTACATTGATAATCAGCAAGTGGATGGCGTCTTTTCCCAAATTCTTGCGACTACCTTCCGACAGTTTGTCAAACTGAAAGTGATTGTCCCAATAAGGTGATGCAAAAACTTGAAGTTTAGGTAAGATGTTTTCGACCGAGGGCACTTCAAGGAAAGAGGAAAACATACGTTGGTTTTGATGAATGAGTGCTGCCAGTTGCGACAGTCGAAGACTTGGAAAATTGGCCGGTCGCATGCGCATCCATCGCCACTGCTCAACATTCATGGGGTTGAGCCCATATTTTTGTTTCAAAAAATTAAATTCACGTTGGAGCAGTTGCGGATAAGCATCAATGAAAGAACCACTTAACATTCCTGCCATTCCAAAAAGTAGGGCCTCCAACTGAAGCAGGTTGTCGGCGTGCCGAAGCAACAAATTAAAAGGTAGCTTTTGAGCCAGCTGGGCAAAAGCCATATCATTGACTTTAAAACCAAATCCTATAGTGAGACGCCGATAAAAGGTTTCTTCCCAATCGTTACCTGTTTTCTCAAACAATTGCAACACCTCTGCAACTTTGTTTTCCAATCGTTCCACAATCAAACGATCGAGCCATGAAAGCCATGTGAAACGTTGGATCGCGCCAACCGAATTTTGACAGGCTATCCACTGTTTACTGTCTAAAAAATCTCGGTACCTCAACAACAAACTTTCATCAAAACAGCCTTTCAAACTCAAAGTGGGTATAGGCTTTCCTTGTGTGGTAAAGGTATCTTTATCTGACACGTACACAACGTGAAGCACCACTGTATCATAACTTTTATCACCATTGTGACCGTGTTTATACCAATCGGAAGCATTCACGTGCATTTCCACATTTCCGGCCCAAACCATCTCATTGATACGAATACGGGCGTTTAAAAAATCAGGGCCGGCATTGTGATTGAGGGTTCCGCAATGCAAAACTTCGATTGTCTTTCCGTCGGTGGTGCGCAACTCAGAGCATAAAAGACGGTTCTCCCAAAGGTAAATGATAAAAATCTCTTTCATTCAAGTTGGTTTATTGTAGGTTGATTGGGATGTAAAAATAAACTCAAAATCTAAAATGACCATCAAAATGTTGAAAATTACCAAATTATTTTCGTTTTGTCATATTTGATCCGCAGATAAAGATAACCAACTGATTTTCTTTCTATTGACAGCTATTACCTCAATCTTTATGAAAAACATTTTTAAACAACTTGCAAAAAAGTATCGAAATACCTACTTTTGTCCTTTAGATCCATAGCTGTTAAAAAAATAATGTCGGACACAAGCACCCTTGTAGCTGG
>JADYZK010000030.1 GCA_020853175.1 Bacteroidales bacterium | reverse complement strand
GTTTCAGAACACAAATCGAAAACCAATTGCCTCTGCACAAAAAAACCACCTGCTTTTTTTAAAAACAGGTGGTTTTTTAGGTCACGGCTACTACAATTCGCTTTTTACAGCCATTTCACCAAGGGGAAATCCTGACGGTGGGGCAGGTCGGGATGGATGGGATAAATGCGGAAAGTATAGTCATAAACGCCTGCCCTATAAACAGGTACGTTGATATGGTACTGCACCCAGCCATCGCCGGAGCCTATGATATTCATGCTTTCAACGAAGACGATTTCATCAATTTTGTCATGCAGCTTACGGCCGAAAAGCAACTCGATGGCAATTTCTCCGCTTTCCAAGCCGGGAGTCAGCAAGGTGATTTCGGCAACAAAATTCTCTCCAAAATCCAATGGGCGCACCGTTGGATCAGGCACTTTAATGCTTTGAATATGGATGGCATCCCAAGCGTTTTTCACCTTTTGTTTCCAGGCAGCCATTTGGGTGGCAGCTTCATAATGATGGGCTGCATTTTTGTTGGAACTAACAATAAGTTTGTTATAGAAACGATCGAAATAGTCGTCAATCATGCGTTTCATCGTAAAATGCGGAGCTATACCGGAAATGTTGTTCTTGATGTACTTGACCCATTTTTCAGGCACGCCTTGTGTGTTGCGGTCAAAGTAGTTAGGAACAATTTCAGTTTCTAACAGGTTGTAAATGGTTTCAGCATCCATCTCATCTTGAAACTGCTGATTGGCATAAGTTCTCTGCTCTTCAATGGCCCATCCGGCATTGGGTTTGTAACCTTCGGCCCACCAGCCGTCGAGCACCGAGAAGTTCAAAACGCCATTCATCACTGCTTTTTCGCCGCTGGTGCCTGAGGCTTCCAACGGACGGGTAGGGGTGTTCAACCAAATGTCACAGCTGCTGGTGAGTTTTTTGCCGAGGTCCATATCGTAGTTCTCAACAAAAATAACTTTACCGATAAAGACGGGCATCTTGGATATGTCAATGATTTTCTTGATCAAATCCTGACCGGCTTTGTCGTTGGGATGCGCCTTACCGGCAAAAACGAACAACACCGGTTTATCGGGATTGTTTACGATTTTGCCCAAACGTTCGAGGTTTGAAAACAGTAAATAGGCCCGTTTGTAGGTAGCAAAACGGCGGGCAAAACCAATAATCAACGCTTTGCTATTCAGCGATTCTATCGTTTTGAAGATCAGTTTTGGACTCTCTTGTCGTTTGGTGAGGTCGTTTTTGATCCTGTATTTTAAGTAGGTGATGAGCTCCTCTTTCAGTTGGAGACGCAACTGCCACACTTTTTCATCGGGTGCCTGTTGAATGGCTTTCCACTTTTCGGCGTTGCTTTGGTCTTGCTCAAAACCTTCTGTGAGGTAGTGTGCATAAAGCTCTTTCACTGCCGAGTCGGTCCAGGTGGGATAGTGCACCCCGTTGGTAACATAACCAATGTGCAATTCGTTGGCAAAATAACCCGGGTAAAGCGGCTGAAACATCTCACGCGATACCCTTCCATGAATTTTGCTTACGCCGTTCACCTGTTGACTTAAGTTGGTGGCCAGCACGCTCATCGAAAATTTCTCGTTCACGTCATTGGCTTTGAAGCGTCCTAAGTTCACAAAGTCATCCCAACTGATGTTCAATCTCTCGGCATAATGAGGCATATAGGTCCTCAGCAAATTTTCTTCAAACGAATCGTGGCCTGCCGGAACGGGGGTGTGGGTGGTGAAAAGGTTGGAGCCACGCACAATTTCTTTGGCCACATCAAAACTTAGTTGATAATCTTGGATAAGAATGCGCAGTCGCTCGAGGCCGGTAAAAGCCGAATGGCCTTCGTTGCTGTGATAAATGGTAGGACAAAGCTTGAGTTTTTCAATCAAACGGATGCCACCGATGCCCAAAATCATCTCTTGTTTGAAACGCATTTCACTGTCGCCGCCATACAGTTGGTGGGTGATGTTGCGGTCGTTGGGCTGGTTTTCTTCAATGTCGGTATCTAACAAATACAAGGGGATACGTCCGACGGGTACTTTCCATGCTTTGGCAATCACTGTGCGTCCGGGTAAGGCAACACTCACCGTAATCCAGTTGCCTGAGGCATCACGCACGGGCTCGAGGGGCAGATGGGTAAATTTTTGTGGGATATATTGTGCCACCTGATCGCCAAAAAGGGAGATGTCTTGTTGAAAATAGCCGTAACGGTAAAGCAAACCCAGACCAACAAGGTTCACCGCCGAATCGCTGGCTTCTTTCAGATAGTCGCCGGCCAAAATACCCAATCCGCCGGAATAGATTTTGAGGCTTTTGTGCAAGCCATATTCCATGCTGAAATAAGCAATCCTGTTTTCATTGGTGGAGGCACCTTCAAGATAGGTTTTAAACCGATGATACACTTTATTGATGCGTGCAACATAGTCGGTATCCTGCTCAATGGCTTCCATTTGCTTCGAGGACAGGCCTTCCATCAAATGCACCGGATTGTGTTCGACCGCAAGCCAAGCCTCTGGATCAAGGCCTTCAAACAAAGCAATGGCATCGTCGTTCCACGACCACCAAAGGTTTTGTGCAAGCTCATGGAGTTTTTGCAGCTCCTTGGTATAAACAGGTTGAAAGAGGATCTTCTTCCAAGTAGGTTGATCTTGTTTGGCCAATATTAAAGGTCTTAGCGTTTCTGTATAGCGTTTCATTTCAAATACTTCATCTCTTTTGTTGAGCTTCGAGAGGGCGACATCCCAAGCGGTGTAATAGAATCCCAGCAACTCGCTCCACCACGCTTTGGCAGCAATTTCGTGCGCTTCTTTGCCAATGGCTTCACGTTCGTCAGGGTTAAAGCCGGCAAAATTCAACATATTCTGTTGTATTTGCTCTACAACCGCTTCATTGTTGTCTTCTTTTCTATCTATAACGATTACGGACTTTCCTGTCATGCCCATTTCCCTGACCCAGATGCCGAATCCGGCCAAGCTGGTGGTGATGGTAGGAATGCCAAAAGCGATGCTTTCGAGTGGCGTATAACCCCATGGTTCGTAATAGGAGGGGAAAACGGAAAGATCGAAGGCGGTAAGAAAATCGTAGTATTTGAGATCGAAGATACCATCTTCACCTTTAAGATATACAGGAATAAACATGATTTTGACCCGTGATCCGGCTTCATTGGTAAGACCGGCTTTTTGTATTCCGCTCAACACAGCGTCGCTAACGGCATCGTGCAAAAAGTG
>JADYZK010000029.1 GCA_020853175.1 Bacteroidales bacterium | reverse complement strand
GTTATTGACATCACGGGTAAAGTAGTTTATAATGAATTGTTTGAGGCCATCGCCACCAGCTTCACAAAACAACTTCCGCTGGGTTCAATGGCCAAAGGTGTTTATTCTGTTCGGGTTACCGGAGCAGAAAAATCCCTCTCAACAAAATTGATTCACCAATAGAGTCTTAATTACAAAACAAAAGAGGCTGTCTTACATTGAAGACAGCCTCTTTTTTTTGCTTTTTTTTTATGCTTTCCTGTACCAAGTCTGACTTCGATCGGGTCCGAGAGAAACGATAGAAATAGGAATGTTCACCTTGTTTTCGATGTATTGAATATACTGTTCAAAGGCCTTGGGAGCTTCATCTGCATGCTGAACCTTAGAAAGGGTTTTATTCCATCCGGGTAATTCGGTGTAAACAGGCTCGAGTGGCTGTCTGCAAGCTTCAAAAGGAACAAAATCAATTGTTTTATCCCCCAATTTGTAGGCTGTTGCCACATGAATGGTTTCCAAATCGTCCATCACATCCGCCTTCATCATCACCAATTCGGTTACTCCGTTGAGCATAATGGCGTATTCGAGTGCAGGCATGTCTAACCAGCCGCACCGCCGCGCACGCCCGGTTGTTGAACCAAATTCATTTCCCTTTTTGCGCAAAAGGTCGCCTGTTTCATCAAAAAGTTCGGTTGGAAAAGGTCCACTTCCCACTCGGGTGCAATAGGCCTTAAAAATACCAATCACTTTTCCAATATGTTGGGGGGCAATGCCAAGTCCTGAGCAAACGCCCGCAATTGTAGTATTAGATGAAGTAACGAAAGGATAGCTTCCAAAATCAATATCGAGCAAAGTACCTTGAGCTCCTTCGGCAAGGATTGATTTACCTTGACGAATCATATCATTAATGAAATATTCGCTATCAACCAATTGAAGTGCATTAAGCTCTTCAGCTGCTTCAAACCACTGCTGTTCATACGTTTCAAAGGAAAGACCA
Organism: Bacteroidales bacterium; assembly: GCA_020853175.1. Classification (GTDB taxonomy): domain Bacteria; phylum Bacteroidota; class Bacteroidia; order Bacteroidales; family F082; genus JALNZU01. The sequence continues at coordinate 6,371 of JADYZK010000029.1, read as the reverse complement.
TCAATTAGATGTGCATGTGCATCAAATTGATGGAGGCTGATTGTTTTTAAATGACTTTCCTTCAAGTCATTATATTTTTCAATGAAGTTTGTTGAAGAAATATCGCCCACCCTGAGGCCATTTCGGCTGACCTTATCGGTATAAGTAGGTCCTATGCCTTTGAGTGTAGATCCAATTTTTGAGGCCCCTTTGGTGTGTTCGTTTGCGGCATCAAGCAAACGATGTGTAGGCAAAATGAGATGGGCTTTTCGGCTAATAAAAAGATTTTGGCCAATTTCGGTTCCGCTTTCACGCAGTTTGGTCATCTCTCGTTTCAAAATAACCGGATCAATGATCACACCATTTCCGATGAGGTTGATGGCATTGGGATTAAAAATGCCTGAAGGAATCGTATGCAAAACAAATTTTTTACCCTCAAATTCGATGGTGTGTCCTGCATTTGGACCTCCTTGAAACCTTGCAACCACATCATATCGAGGGGTTAGCACATCCACAATTTTTCCTTTTCCTTCATCTCCCCATTGAAGGCCTAACAAAACATCCACTTTCATAACACTATTTTTTATGAGTAACAGAACTTGTGGATTAAAAATTACCGCAAGCACAACAACCTGCAAATTTAAGAGAAAGAAACGATTTTAGGCATCGGCTGGATATTAATCTGATAGTAGAAGATATAACTACTGGTTATCCATTTCGTTAGGTTGTTTTACACGCCCATAAAAAGTAAGGGAATGGTGTGTAACATCAACGTTTAACAGTTCCTCTACTGATTTCAAGATTTCGTAAACACGCGGATCACAAAACTCAAGTACTGAACCATCTTCAATGCTTACAAAGTGGTCGTGTTGTTTAAATTTAAACGAGCGTTCAAACTGGGCGCAATTGTTGCCAAACTGATGTTTGGTTACCAATGAGCAGTCGAGCAACAACTCAATGGTGTTGTATAAAGTGGCGCGGCTCACGCGGTATTTGTTGTTTTTCATTCTGATATAGAGGGTTTCAATATCAAAATGACCCTCAGTGTCATAGATCTCTTTTAAGATGGTATAACGCTCGGGGGTTTTACGGTGACCTCTTTGTTCAAGATAATCCGTAAATATTTTTTTTACTGTTTCAAAAGTATCCTTTTTTCTTTCTGTCATAATGCTTCGCTTTGATGACTGCATGTTGCTGTGCAGTGCTGGCACGAATTCACTTCCTGCAATGTAATTTTGAATATTTTTGCTGAAGGATGCTCCTTCGTATCGAAGCGTAAAATTAGTAAATTGTTTTAACTTAGAATGAATAAAAATAAAAATCCAAGAACTGCAATTATCATATTGATTAACAGATGTTTATAACATCTTATTTACTCCCTAAAAAACCACTCAAACCCCTATACGAACATGATAAACAACATATTTGAATCATTAGCAACCCAAATGGGCATTGAAGTGCAGCATCTGGAGCGAAAAACCATTTTGGAAAAAATAAAACATCAAGATGCTGATTTGGCATCACAACTTGAGGACTTATCCAAAAACTACGACACCCTTCAATTCATTCGCGGAGATTATGAGTTGCGTCACAAGCTCAAGGATATTTATGATTTTCAAATCAAAAATTCGCAGTTGGCTGTGGATAGAACCATGGAAAAGTTGACATCTTATTGCTTAACAAGAGGATTGGTGCTGCCCGAACCCTCCTCTTTTGACCTATGATAACCTAAAAACCCAACTTGAATACAATGGAGATTGATTTATGTATCGTACATTTGATCAGTCGTTTAAAAATTTAAACTACCGTTTTAACAAATGAAATTTTATCTGTTTTTGGCACAAACGCATAAATTGTCACAAAATCATTGTCAATTAAAAAAAAAACACGAAATTTGCCGCTCATTTTATAACATTTAAGTACTAAAAATTAAGCTATTATGCCAGCAAAAATGAGATTACAACGTCATGGTAAAAAAGGAAAACCTTTTTATCACATTGTAATTGCGGATGGTCGTGCACCACGTGACGGAAGATTTATTGAGAAGATTGGCACCTACAACCCAATTACAAACCCTGCAGAGATCAATATTGACCTCGAAAAAGCAGTGAAATGGCTTCAAAACGGAATTCAGCCTACTGATACCGTTAGAGCAATTCTCTCTTACAAGGGAGTTCTTTATCGCCTTCACCTCTTAAAAGGTGTTCAAAAAGGTGCATTAACAATGGAACAATTGGAAGTGAAATTCCAAACTTGGCTGAACGAAAAAATGGCCAAGATTGATGCCAAAAAGAGAAACTTAACCGATGACGAACGCAACGCGCGCAAAAAAGCGATGGAAGCTGAAGCCAAGGTAAAAGAAGAAAAAGCAGCTGAATTGGCCAAGAAAATGGCGGCAGCTCTGAAAGTTGAAAATGCCGAACCTGAGGAAAGCACAGAAGAAGCTGCTGAACCTTCAGCCGAAGCATAATATTTTCAGCTTAACGTATATAAAGCCGGTTTTCGACCGGCTTTTTTTATTTTTGCAAACCATTCATTGCCTGTTAAAAGATATTTTATGCAAAAAGAAGACTGCTTTTATTTTGGGAAAGTGATTAAAACTCATGGAATTAAGGGTGAAATTAGCATTCGTATTGATGCTGATGACCCTTTAAAATACAAAGGAATAGAGTTTATCTTGATGGACATCCACAAGAGCCTCATCCCCTTTTTCATTCAAAAAATGAGTTTGCATAGCAACAAAGCAAACCTCAAGCTTCAAGACGTTGAAACGATTGAAAAAGCGATGGAGTTTACAGGCCATGAGCTGTTTTTGCCTTTAGAGATGTTGCCAAAGCTTACGGGAAATAAGTTTTACTACCACGAAGTGCCTGGATTTAAAATAGTTGATGAAAACTTTGGTTTGGTCGGAATCATTGATCAAGTGCTTGAATATCCAACCCAAGCACTTTTTCAGGTGATGGTGGACAATATCGAAGTTTTAATTCCTATTCAGGATGAGGTGATTACCAAAGTGGATCGCCGCAGCAAAACCATTTACATTCAAGCACCCCACGGCTTAATTGAGATGTATTTGAACAGTTGAACCCATGAGCGGTGGAAGGCCTTTTCATTTTAGATTTTTTAGCATGATGCACGAGGCAGCAACCATGAAAATTGGAACAGATGCCATGCTTTTGGGTGCTTGGACGCGCATTCCTGAAAAGGGCAAAGCCCTCGACATCGGAACAGGATCAGGAATACTCGCTTTAATGGTGGCGCAACGAAGTGAAAAGCTGATGATAGAAGCCATTGATATTGACCAACTCTCAGTAGATCAGGCTCTTTTTAATTTTGAAGCTTCGCGTTGGCGTGAAAGATTGCTTGCTATAACATGCAGTATTCAATCGTTTTTTCTTCCTTCGACAGCTGAAAAATATCAACTTATCTTGAGCAACCCTCCCTATTTTACGTCAACTTTTAAATCAAATCTTGAGCGAAAAAACTTAGCTCGACATACTGACAGCCTTAACCACCGCCAATTGATAGAAGCTGCAGCACGTCTTTTGCATCCTCAGGGACTTTTTTCGGTGATTATTCCTTATGATTTTGCCAACACTTTTGTTGCTGTCGCTGCTGAAAGTGGGCTTTTCTTGCAACGGAAATTGACAATTGTGCCTGTTGAAGGTAAGTCTGCCAATAGGGTGGCCCTTGAGCTGAGCTTTGAAAATAAAAATAAGCCGGAGATTCAGCAACTAACAATCAGAAGATCAGATAGTGGCTTTACCCCGGCTTATAACAATCTGTTAAAAGATTTTTATTTAGGAATCATATAAAATCCTTGCTTATTGTACGATCATCTTATTTCTAAACCTTTGATTTCCATCAAAAATTTCGATGATATACATACCTTTTGACAACGATGAACCATCAATGGGTTGTGATTCGAGTAGTTGATCTTTAGTCAAAATTAGTTTTCCCATATTGTTGTAAATTTTAATGCCCACCGATTTGGGTTGGTTCGTTAGGATGTAAAAATGTCCGTTGTTGGGATTAGGTAAAATCGAAAACGAAAGTGGGGACAATTGCTCGTTTACATCAATCATAGTGGTTGTACCGGGGAAAGTGATCTTATCAATGAAAGCACAATCGCTTCCGCTATTGACACTTACATCTTTTTGGTACGACCATCTAAGGGCATGGCTTCCTTCGTTAATGGGAAAAGAGACTTCTTCCCAGCCCAGTTCGCCCGACCATTGACCAACCCGAACGTCATCAATATAAAAGTTGAGAAAGTCGTAATTGGCCTCAGATGACACCTTTCGAGCAAACTTGACATTATCATTAGCCATAACAATCAAGCTTAGCCAAAGGTCTGATGTTGTGTTATTTGCGATTGCACCTGAGCGACTTGAATAAATACCTTCGTAGGGATTAGCAGTAGTTACAGTCCAATCGGCACTTCCACCGTGATGCCACTCGTAAGCGTTAAAATCACCGCTTTCAAAATCCTCAATGCGTAAACCCACAGAAAGTAACATTTCCAAATTTTTGGTGTAAGCACCTGCGGCAACTGCAAGGTCGAAACCGGCAACTGTTCCAAAAGGCGTGTTGGGGTTTACAACCACGGTAAATGCAATATTTTGTGAACTACCATTGCCAATTTCGCCGATGGTGATGTTAGGATTCACAATGGTAATCCAAGGATTGTTACACACCAAAGAAGCCAGGGCGTCGTAGGCAATGCTGCTGCCCGTATTGCTTACGGTAAGCATAAGTTGCACCGTTTCGCCCGGGTCGAGAAGGCCGTTGTTGTTGCCGCCTGTGGCATCGTTAATGCTGTAATTTCCAATCAACAATTCAGGAGCCAAAACTTGAATACTGAAACCACTGTACCAGGTCGTTGTTCCATTGGTTGCCGTAAGATCCAAATAAATCGTTTGTTGGTTGGGGATACCATCTGCCAATTGCATTTCGACAGATGGATTACCAATAATGGTATCACCTGGGGCTATATTATTGATTGTAAATGTATTATTAGGAAAAGAAACATCGCCATTTTCAGATGAAATGGGTACTGTGAGATTTCCGCTCGCTTCCATGCCCACGTTTTTCATTCCGACTTGAAGTTGAAAAAGTTCATTGTTATCGGGCAATCCGTTTCCGTTTCCGTTCATGCTGTCGTCAATGGAGTGTTCGGCATACACAACATAAGGGCCACTGGCAGGAATGAAAGTAAGAGGATAGGATTGGGTAAAGGCATTGTTTCCGGAAACGATCAAGGTAGCTGTTCCAATTTCGGTAACAGGAGTATCGAAAAATAATTCGGCAACTCCATTTTCTTGTGTTAAAGATCTGGCAATCAATTCTCCATTCATCAAAATGCTGCACACGGCATTTGAAAACGGCAAACCATTTACAGTAACTGTTGCCGAGGTTGAAGTCGTTCCAAGCACGAGTTCACTCGTAAAGTCAACTTGCGTTTGAATGGGTTCAGCCGACCAAACATCCAAAGCGGGATCGCCAAGAATGTTCAAATCATAAAAGTTCCAACGTAAAGCACCTTCTTCCCACTGTCCTGGAGCTGTTACCCAAGGTGCGGTCATGGCTTTTGATTGGCTGAGTGCCGCGCCGATGGCAGAGATTTTATCGTTGAAAATGGCGTCTGTCATTTCGCGATGTAAGTGAGCTGATGGTCCTTCGGTTTGCCCTTCGTTGAACCAACCGAAACGGGAGTTCCCAATTACGGCAACGGCGAAGTTTTCAATGTTGACCATGCGTTCCAAGATGCAATCATTGTAATCAAAAGCACCGCAATCGCAGCCATGGGTATGAAAAATGGAGTAGTTTTTGATGACGCCGTTGGTTTGTGGGAAATTGGCATTGGTAATGTCGGGATTGCTCATCTTGGCCACATAAGTTTGGCTTGCATGGCCCACATGGTGAACATACTGCGTGCCTTGATTGATGGCATTTCGAAGTGTTGAAGCTGACCAGTTGCCATCAAATTCATACATTCTTTGAATATTGTATGTTGCTGGTATCCCATTGGTTGTATAGCCATTGTCGGTACGCAAACCAATTAAAAGTTCAAGATAATCTTTTCCCCAAGTATCGGGACCTGAATAGAGGTTTTCGCCTACCAGCAATGGCTTGGTAAATTCACCCAAAACAGGTTGAGTTTGGTATTTCACGCTTTTATTGATCAGGTTGTTTTGCTCTGTGGGGTTGCTAAAAGGAAGGCGGCCAATTCCGATTTCGGGTAAAAGATCTGATTCGTCAGGCTCACCCCATTTATCATTGTTGTTGGTGTTCCATGTTCCATTGAGTCCAGCGTAATACAAATCGGCAGGAATGCCGTTGTCGGTGTAACCGCTGCCCGACTGCACCGTGCAATAAAAGCCGCGATAGGG
>JADYZK010000028.1 GCA_020853175.1 Bacteroidales bacterium | reverse complement strand
CTTTTATTTATAAATTTAGCTTCAGTTAGCCGGGCGGACGGAATTCTATTTCCCCCACTTCGGCAAGCCCTGAACGTTGCCTGCAACCTTATCAAAATCTCGTTAACTAATGACCATTGACTTAAAAACTGCTTTTGACAAAGATAATTTATTAAGATGCTGGACATGGTTAAACACCAATTCTGACAATAGTTATAAAAACTATTTCCGTAGTCTTTATAAAGCTTACGCATTATCCCTTGACGAGAATATTGACAAGCTACATAGAGACCTCAAATATCATCGCTACAAGCCTGAACTATCAACAAAACTCTATATACCCAAAAAGTCTGGCCTTTTACGACCCTACACACTACTGAATATAAATGACCCGATAGTTTATTTAGCGTTAGTGTCAATCATTGCGGAAAAGCTTCATAAGAAAGCAAAAAAGAATTACAACAACACAGTTTTTGGACATTTATATGCAGGTAAAACAAGTTTGTATTTTTACCAAAAATGGAATGATGGTTACGTTAATTTCAACCATTCAATAAATAATGCTTTCTCTGATGGTTATAAATGGACGGCTTCGTTTGACTTAACAGCTTTTTATGATAGCATTGACCATAAAGTGCTAACACATTTCTTAACTGAAATAGGAATAACAAAGGAGTTTTCGAAATACTTGTCTGATTGCCTAGAAGTGTGGACAGCATCTTCTCCTACAAGAATCTATCACGGACATGGAATTCCTCAAGGTCCTTTGCCTTCAGGCCTATTGTCGGAAGTTATACTCCAACACTTCGATGAACATAAAAGTTTTAAAAAAACTTCGGTAAAATATTTTAGATATGTTGATGATATTAGGCTGTTAGCAAAAACTGAAGAAAAGGTTAGAAAAGGGTTATTAGAACTTGACTATACGAGTAAGGAAATTGGTTTGTTCCCACAATCAGGCAAAATCAACATACATGAAATAGAGAATATAGATGAAGAAATAAAAACAATAAGCCTGCCACCAGAACCAATCGACTTTAAATTGGCTTTTGACCAAACAAAAGTAATAGAGAGACTTAATGAACTTGTTAAATCAAATAAGGTACTAAATGAGACAAGGTTTAAATATGTATTAGCACATGCAGACCCAAATGAAAAACTGGCAAAAAAGCTCTTAGGAATTCTCGTAAAAAATCCTCACCTATACCAATCGATTTTAAAACATTTTTCGAAATATAATAAATTCACTAAAGCCTTTTCATCTAAGTTGCTATCACTTTTAAAAATGGAGCAGCTTTACGAAGAAGTAACAACCGCCTATCTCCTGACAAGTCTGAATAAAATCCATAAAGATTTAGTAGCAGATTTTAAAGCCCATATCCTTACACTCCATTCAAAAAGAAAATCAATTACATCTCCCAATTTGCGTTCAATTGTTTTTGTGTGGTTATTAAATGAGAATCATTTCAAGTATAAAGAAATTGAGAATATTTATAAAAGTAATGAATGGTGGTTAATTCATAATTCCCTTGAACATATTGATATAGACAGATTCGGTGAGCCATCATACGAAGCAATACTTAATGTTCTAATAAAATCTACATCATTTGAAGTAGCGATTAAAGCAGCATACCTAATTTCCGAACATAATCTGAAAGTAATTATTCCACTGTCAAAAATTAATGACTCAGCACAGATAATTCTTAAAAAAGCTGGCATAATTGGTAAAACATCATTATCTAAAAGCAGTATACCTGCAAGGTTATTTGAAATAACAAATACAGCATTACCAGCAAAAAACTGGAAAACATTTTTGAATAGTGAACATTCCAATTGCGAAAGACTTGCATTCTTGTTAACTGGATATTTTAAAACGGACGCAAACTCATTTATTAACGAGTTTGATGTTTTTAACGAATTTGTTTGCAATGCTTTGTTTTTGCATGACGGTACAATAGGAACTTACACTCTTGGTAAAATCGGCAGCTATCTACATACTCCGACAAGTCGTTTCGCAACGACCTACCCTAAATTTTATTCCTTGTGTAAAATTGTACATGAATTGAGATTAGAAAGTGACCTTTCACACCCAATTGTAAAAAGTACTGGAAAACCAACTAGACGAATTAAGTTTTCTGAACTCAAAAAGCTTGTAAAAAACATTGTTGATGGTTATACTGAATTATTAAACGCCTTATAACGACAAAGAATGGCTGCAGGCAACATTGGTATTGCCAATAGTGGGGCTTGACATTGGAGCAATCGGCAGCAGTATATCTGCTGTGCTGTGGTTCGGGGCTCGACGAATAAAGACCAGCTTTAGTTCTTAATATTTAACTTTATCAAAAAGCCAGGCAGCAGTTCCAGGCGGTCGAATAGAAAATTCCCCACCATCGGCAATACCTGCTCGTAAGCAGCCATTATTTCGGCAGCACTTCATTCAATCAACAGACACATGACACTTCATGCTGCAATTGAAAAACTCTTACAGCAGACAGGGCGACAAATGACGACCCATGAAATTGCTGACAGTCTGAACAAAAGTAAATGGTATCAAAAGAAAGACGGTTCAAAAATCACCGACTTTCAAATTCATGGCAGGACAAGAAACTACCCACAACTCTTTAATCGCAACGGCACAACCGTTTCAATTGCTGGGCAGACACCAATAAAATTGGCGAAACCAAAGACTGTTTCAAAAAGTGTTATTCAAACTGCAAGACCCAGCATTAAAGACGAACACTATGTTCTTGACATCTGCGACAAAGTTTTGCGGCAAACCTCATCAAGACAACATAAGTTTGACTTTTTGTTAGGCGACACAAACTCAAACGGCATTGCTGCAAGACTTCCTGTTGACGCTTACTATGAAAAATTTAAACTTGTAGTTGAGTACAGAGAAAGACAACATACAGAAAGTGTAACCTTTTTTGACAAACCAAACCGCATGACAGTAAGCGGTGTTCATCGTGGCGAGCAAAGAAAAATTTATGACGAACGCAGAAGAAAGTTAATACCTCAAAACGGTTTGGCACTTGTAGAAATTTCTTACACGGACTTCAACTACGACAATCAAAAAAGAATTATAAAAATGAGAAGCAAGACATAGAAGTTATAAAAAAATTGTTACAGGCTTATGATGACAGAGTATAACGGCTGCTTACATGCAGTTTTGCGGCAGCGGGTGGCGACGCAAAGCGTCGGTCATCACCAGTAATTCTATTTAGCTTTTGTACCGGCAGACATTTATCTATTAAGCTTTTGAATAAATTTTTATCTTTAGTATCACAGTTCAGCACTCGTCGCCCGGGGCGACGTAAAAGAATTGCCCCGCCGACCGCAAAGCTGTGAACGTTAGCGGTTATTTTATGAAACTCCTAAGTACTCTAATTTTATTTCTTTTATCTGCATTTGCTTCTTTTGGACAAAACAAAGAGAAGATAAATGAGATGAATTATTTCATGAACACTATAATTGACTTTTTCAAAGCTGACAGATATTTATTACCCGACTCAAACAATATATTTCTTTCATCTAATGCACCAAGATATTTTAGAGATTACATATTGACAACAGACACATTAAAAGACATAAACAATAAAAAAACTTCTGATTATTTTATTCTAACTAATGAAGAAAAAAATCAAATTCTTGTTGACACTATGAAATGGACAAAACTTTCTCAAAAAACGTTTCAACTTGACAAAATAAAATTAGTTACCAAAGACACTGTAAAGAATAGATATGATCCATCTTATCTTATTTACAAACCAATTTTCTTGAGAGACAATACAGTTTGTTTATTCTATTATGACTTCATTTGTAGTTTATGTGGACACGGGACATTTTGGCTTTATAAAAAGACAAAAAAAAGTTGGGAACCTTGGATTGAAATTGGTGGCTGGACAAATTAAAACAACCGCTAACAAAAGGTTTTACGTCAGCAGGGCTGACGGGTCAAGCCTCCCAACTTCAGTATTTCAATTTGGCTTTTGTTCTTGGCTTGACCGAACGTGTAACCTCCCCCTTTTTAGGACAGGTTGTAAATATACAAATGAGCAAATAGTTTTGAGATGCCATCTGGAAACGGAAACGAGCTCTGCTGAGGAGCAACTCGCCAGGGATACAGATGAGCCACGGAGAATATCCAATTGCGCTGTGCTTTTTGTGCGGCGCATTTTTTGTAGCTATTCTTTGTGCATAATGCCTTAGAAAACCTATTCATGCTGCTGAGTTTTTGAGCCGGTATTCAACCGGGCTCAGATCACCTAAAGAGTCATGTGGCCGGTGCAAGTTGTAGTCCTCTTCAAACTCATCACTTTTCATTTTTACCTCCGATAGGAAAGCAAACAGATTTGCGTCCAGTACGTCCTGCCGGTATGATCTGTTGAACCGTTCAATGTAACCATTCTGCATGGGCCTGCCTGGCTGAATAAATCTCAATTCTATCTCATTGCTGCTGCACCATTCTTTCAATACTTCTGCAATGAATTCCGGACCGTTATCCACTCGTATTGCTAAAGGCTTTCTATTCTCTTTTATCAACCGTTCAATGATGCTGATTACTCTTACAGCCGTAATTGTGAAATAAGGCTCTATTCTCAAAATCTCTCTGTTATAATCGTCAATGATGTTTAATACCCTGAAGCGGCGGCCGTTCATAAGCCGGTCAGACATGAAATCCATTGACCAGGTTTGATCAGGAAAAGATGGCACAACCAGCGGTTGCTTTACACGAGCTGGTATACGTTTGCGTGTCCGCTTCTTTTTGTTCAATCCCATGAGCTTATATACCCGTTCTACCCGTTTGTGATTCCATACAATGCCTTCACGCCTGATGCGCTTATAAAACATATCCTGCCCCTCCATCGGCTTGTTAGTAGCCAACTGCTGTAGTTTGCTAATGACTGCTGAATCGTCCTTACACGACTCGTAATAGTAAACGGATCTTGACAGGTTGATGAGTTTGCAAGCTCTTGCGAGGCTATAGCCATGTGCTGCACGGATATAGTCAACCCGGTCTTTTCTCTCGCAAGGCTTTAAAACTTTTTTGAAATGACATCTTTAAGCACCTTGTTATCCATGGCAAGTTCCGCATACATCTGCTTTAGTTTGCGGTTCTCCTCTTCCAGTTCCTTGAGGCGCTTCAAGTCCTGGCTTTCCATGCCGCCGTACTTTTTGTGCCAGTTGTAAAAGGTTTGCTTGTTAACACCCAATTCTCTGCAAATGTCCGCAACAGTTTTACCGGCTTCGTACTCCTTCAACGCATGTACAATTTGCGTCTCACTAAATCTTGATTTTTTCATATTGACAGTTTAAAATTAAAAAAGTCGAGTTTTAAACTGTCCTATTTTTAGGGGAGCTTACAGTTCCAGGCTGACGGAATACTAATTCCCCACCTTCGCCAAGCCCTGCCCGTTGGCTGCAAGCGTAAAAGACCACATTTACTAATGACAAGAAAGCAAATTATAACGTTACTTACTTTGACTGTTGTATTTTTCTTGCTTGGACAATTTGAATATGAAAACCTTTATCGCTTGACACTACATACTGTTAAGACTTTATCAAGTAGACCAATAAGTTTTTATGGAAAATTTCCGTTTTGGTTTGGTGACGAAAGATTCTCATTAATCATTGCAAGTATTCCTTTGACAATTTTATTGACCAGTAAAATTTTAAGACAAACTAAATACGCTTCGACAATTTCAATTTTGACTTATACTATTTTTTTTATTTGCAGTTATTTGTTTGTTTGCTTTTGGACAAGTTTAAGTTTTCACTCACTAAACGACTTTTATCACGGAGAAGAAATAAAGAAAAATTTAAGAGCCGTTAATATTAATCAGACTTTTTTGGTGACTATTATTTTAACAACAATTTTGACTTGTTTGACATTTTATGTTTTTAGATTAACAAAATGGTTGTGGCTGAAAAAGCTACAAAAGCAGACTTAACATTAGAACACAAACGCCAGCAGCCAACAAAAGGTTTTACGTCAGCAGGGCTGACGGGTCAAGCCTCTCAACTTTTGTTTCTTAATTTGGCTTTTGTTCGTGGCTTGACCGAACGCTATTCAGCAACAGAATTTGTTTGTAACTACATATCTTTAATCATCTTTCGTTCCAAGCAGGACATTATAAATGTCCTGCCAACGTAAAGCCCCGAACGTTAGCTGCAAGCCTATGACACATCCCGAATATATCAATATGACCTCCGAAGAATTCGAATTGACAGTGTTCTCGTACCTAAATGAAATAGGATCGGAACTTGACAAGTTTGAGATTAAACATAACACAAAAGAGTCTGCTCCAGACGGTACATATCAGATTGACGTCAAAGCTTCATTTGAAGCATTAGGAGTAACCATAAACGTTTTAGTCGAATGCAAACATCATAAGTTGCCTATTAAAAGGGAAACAATTCAAGTACTGAATGACAGGTTACAATCATTGGGAGCACAAAAAGGAATAATGTTCTCAACATCTCCGTTCCAATCTGGTTGTATCGAGTATGCCGAAAAACACGGCATAGCATTGGTCCGAATGATCGATGGTAGATATAACTATCAAACCAAATCTTTTGAATCGAAAACTATCCATTATCCAGAAGATCTTTCCAAATATGTGGGCGAATATATTTACAACAAAAATGGCGACAACTATACTACTTATAATCTCCAGTCAGGGTGGATTGATGGTCTTAAAGAATTTATTCTCAAATAAATCTACGCTGCAGCTAACAGCGGGTTTTGTGCAATGGCCATCAGAATATGTTCTCATCGTCAGAATATAACCCAGCGACAGTTCGGGCTGCCACGGCCTATTAGAAATTTGATCTAAAAAAGAAAATTATCTCAGGAACGGCTTTTTGCGACCTGGCTGCCAGGATCACGGATCGGCCACTGCACAAAGCCCCATACGTTACATCTATCTCCAATACAAAGTATTTAGCCACAATTCCAGCCCGAAGGCTGAGTTGGTAACTGTCCGATTTTTTTCCCGGCAACCTCTCCCGCTGGGCACGTTGCGTAGCAATAAAACTTTGCGCAGCTAAAGCCAACTGCTACTGAAGCAATTTTGCAATATCCGCACAGGATGGTACAAGAGCTTACCTGCCGCTTATGCCTACCTTGTGTACAGGGTAGGTAATGATACAATCAATGCATATTGCAACGACAAGTAACAATACCCTCACCCCCTGCCACACTTGTTATGAAAAAGCAATACCTGAATGCACTTGCCATAAGTGCCGTAGTGTTTTCACTGTCGCTTCCGGCACTGGCAATTCCAAGAGAAAAAAAGACAGCCACGAAAGAACTTTCTGTGGAAGCAAAGATGCGCATAGATGTACTAACAGCCCGACTTACCACTATCAAAGACATGGATAGATCCAGCATGACCGCTGCAGACAAAAAAACCATGCGCAAAGAAGTAAGGTCTATTGAAAAAGAAATGAAGGAACTGAGTGGCGGCGTGTACCTGTCGGTTGCAGCCATCATCATCATTATTCTTATCCTCATACTTGTGCTGTAAGAAACTCAAGACTTGTAAGGCGTACCATACGCTACAGTTGGTTTGCCACTCTTCATTCACCTAATACACGTAGCCTCTATTCAACAAATGGCTATGAGTATGTTTACTCGTAGCCACTGTTGGATGCTTTCTCTCATCTCATTTTTTCACTTCGTAAATCTATTTATCATGGGAAATATCTTATACATAATTGCTGTAATTCTGGTTATCGGATGGGCAATCGGCTTCCTGGCTTTCAATGTAACCGGCATCATACATATTTTACTGGTGATAGCCGTGGTTGCTTTTCTACTGCAGTTTATCCGCGACAGAAGAACCCATTAAAACAACTAAAAAAAAGAGGACCAAATGGGCCTCTTTTTTATGCATCAAATGCAGCAAAATCAGGTTGGCGAAATAACAGCATCGTTCGCTTGTTCAAGAATACTTTTAATGGTGGTTACAATCATTTTAAACCGGCCATTGGGTGAAACAGAACTCGGGGCATGTGCTGGTATTACAATAGATTCGCCAGTGTTTACATGGCGGGCAATATGGTTGATGTAGATTTCTGCCTGTCCATCTATTACCTGCACAAACGAATCGTATGGAATTGTTTTTTCCGACAGTCCTTCGCCTGTATCAAAAGACATCACACTAATAACGCCGGTTGCTTTTTTCAGTATCGTTTTGGTCACAACAGAGTTGGGTATGTACTCTATAATTTCCACAATGATGTGGGGTTGCGATTTTGTTACTTCATCGTCGTGCATATATGTTCATTTTGTGGAAATGCGTGATGCCGCAACACCTGCATACCTGGTGAAAAAACGATACCGTTGATAACAGTTTATCAACGGCATCGTTAGCTGGAACATCCGAATATTATTCGGCATCCATAATTTTCTGCAACTCTTCCTTGGTCTTACCAAGCTTCGTTTGCAATTTGGCAAACATCTCGTCTTTCTTTCCGTCTACATAGGTCAGATCCTGATCGGTCAGGGTTGCAAATTTCTGCTTCAACTTACTTTTTTGTAAGTTCCAATTGCCTTTAACTTCTGGAGTGTTCATGTTCGCTGTTTTTAATTGTGTGAAAAAAGTGTCGACTGTAAAGTTCTGTAGAATAAGCCGAAGCATTATTGCAGCATTCAATCTGTCACATGCACTTTTCACAGGTACAGCACCAGCTGGCATACAGCAGCTAATTTTAATCGGCATCATC
Source organism: Bacteroidales bacterium (assembly GCA_020853175.1). Lineage (GTDB taxonomy): Bacteria > Bacteroidota > Bacteroidia > Bacteroidales > F082 > JALNZU01. The sequence continues at coordinate 7,214 of JADYZK010000028.1, read as the reverse complement.
CATTGACCTCACCGATTGCCGAAGTGCGGTCAGCAGCTTCAGTTCCTGCTGCATTTCTTTGCGCAGCCGCCAGGCAAATACTGCCAAAAAGCCAAACCCTGAAACAAGTATGTAGGCAAAAAAGCCACGGGAAAACTGCTGATAAAACACTGGCAGCAGCAATACAAACCCGATGATATACAACCCGTACAAAACCGGAGTGGCAATGGTATGTATGCGAAACCGCCACTGATAAAAATGCAGCAGCTCCTGTTGAAATGACTTGAGCTGATGCAACACCGACAGCCGCTGAAAACGCCGGAAACTAATATACTCTGTGAGTACCCTTACCAGCAAGCTTCCCATCATCATGAACATGCCTGTGGTAAATGTAGTACCTGCATTGCCGGCATAGCGGAGAAAAAACCATAGCAATACGGCAATGGTAACGCCCAGTATAATCATGGTGGAAATATGGCGCAAACGTACTGCACGTTGCTGCTGTGCGGCTTTTTGCATAATGCGGGCCATAGCATTGGCAGCTGGCTTGGCGGCAGGCTGATCCTGCCACAATTGTTGGAGTTCGTCTATCTGATTCATAACTGTACGCAGGTGGCTAATTGTTTTTTAATACGGTGAATACGCACCCGGAGTGTATCGGCAGAAATACCTACCACTTCGGCTATTTGCTCATAGGCTACCTGTTCGAGCATCATGAGCACCACTACCCTGTTGGCCGCATCCAGTTGTTGTATGCAGGCATACATTTTTTGCAGGCGTTCTTCTTGTGCGGGGTTGTACGCCTCTGCTGCTACATCGGGTAGCCGGTCGGTACGAATTTCTTTTTTACTAACCGGCTTGCGCAATTGCAGCAAACAAGTATTTACAGCAATGCGGTATATCCATGTGCCCAGGTTGGCATCGTGCCGAAAGTTGGGCAGGTGTTGCCACACTTTTATAAACACCTCTTGTGCAGCATCACTCGCCGTGGCATCGTCGCCGTTGAAATAGCCCTTGCACAAGCGGTACACACTGCTGTAATGGGCGTTATAAATTTGTTCAAACTGGTATTGCTGCGACACTTACTGAAGGTTTTGTTTGAGCTGCTGCATCATCCATTCCGGCTGATCGTACATAATAAAGTGAGCCGATTGATCGGCATAGAATATTTGCTTGTTGGCCAGCAGGGCATATTGCTCATTGTATGTTTTTTCTACCATCGCTTTTGAAGGAGAAGTAGCAGCCAATATTACAACGGGTATGGTTATGTTGGCCATGTCTTTGCGCAAATCCACTTTCAGCAAATCGATGTAGCCATACACGTAGGTATTGCGGTCGGCCTGCATCATCCAGTTCACTACCTGCTGCTGCCGGTGTTGGGGTTTCATCATAAAGGCCGCCTGCTGTGCCGCCGCTGCTCTAAAGCTGGCCGAATCCTGCTGCAGCATTTGCCGGCTATAGGGGTTGTCGTAGCTCATGGCCGCCGCATTGTAGTTAGGCATCATTACAGCACCGTTGCAGGGCAGCGCATCAATGGCTATTACTTTGGCAAAGAGTTCCGGTTTGGTGGCGGCCATCCACAAGGCCAGTGTACCGCCAAGGCTGTGGCCTACCAGCACAGCTTTGTGCAATTGCTTTTGCTGCACATACTCCATAGCGGCAGCTTGTATTTTAGGCAGCCAGGGCTTTTCTATGGGCGGCACTGTACCAAAACCGGCGAAGGTAAACACGTGACATTCGTACTGTTTGGAGAGCTCGGCTACGGTTTCCTGCCACAGCTCACCGGGGCAGGCAAAGCCGGGAAAAAACAACACGGGCTCACCCTTACCCACCACGGTTACACTAAATGCGGGGTTGGCTTTTACCAACTGTACACTCACCAGCAAACTGGCAACAACAAGGAGAAATACCTTTTTCATAACGACTGATGTTTGATTGTTTGCTGTTTGGATACAGCAGTCGTGTAATTGTTACCGGCTGGAGGAACTTTTTTTGAAAATATTTTTTTTGGGGGAGGTTGGGAAGGGATGGCAGATGGGAAGTGCCAGTGATTTTACCCCTACATTAAAAAGTGTATTGCACTAATAAACAATACAAAAGGCCTAATACAACAGTGTTGACTATCAATGATGTTGCGTTAGGCCTTTTTTAAAAGGAGTAGCATATATTTACGTGATAGCTGCAACCTTAGACGACCACACAACATGACAAAAACGACAAACAAAATATGAATAGCATATCAGAAATTTGGGCAAAAAGTAAAGGGACATTTGACTCAAAATCACTTTCCCAAATTCTTGCATTTGCTGGTGACGGTAAACTAAAAGACAATAACGTAACATCAATAGAATTTCGCGACCTGCTTGACCAAGTTCCTTCATTGCTGTTAAAGCAATTTGCCGATAACTGTTTAACTGATGGTTTTACAGATAGTGGACTTGCATTACAAGACATCATCAATCAAATTGGGACACGACTCGGTTTTAAAATTGAGCACGGACTTTACAGAGGCAAGCAAAACGACATTGGTTTTGACGGAATTTGGACTTCAACGGAAGGACATAGTTTGGTTCTAGAAGTTAAGACAACTGATGCTTACAGAATAAATCTTGACACCATTGCCGAATACCGCAGAAAACTAATTGAACAAAACCGAATAAACAAAATACAATCTTCGATTTTAATAGTTGTTGGACGACAGGACACAGGCGACCTTGAAGCTCAAATTAGAGGTTCGCAACACGCCTGGGACATTCGTTTATTAAGCACTGATTCTTTGCTTAAACTTTTGAGCTTAAAAGAAACTTTAAATGACACAAAAACAATTCAACAAATTAATGAACTTCTAAAACCAAGGGAATACACAAGAATTGATAAGCTAATTGAGCTAATATTCTTGACTTCAAAAGACCTTCAACTTGCCGAACAAACAGAAGAGGAAATTGAAGAAATTGAAGAGCTTCCAACCGAAAAGAAAAAGCGAAAAACTTCTGAGGACAAAGCTACTCCTGTTAACTTTCACGAACAATGCTTAACAAGAATTACAGCAAAACTGAACATCAATTTTATTAAGCAAACAAGAATTTCATACACAAACAAAGACAAAACAATCGGACTAATTTGTGCTATTTCAAAACCACATAAACAAGGACAGCATGAAAAGTTTTGGTTTGCATTTCACCCACATCAAAATGACTTTTTAAAAACCTTGGACAATGCTTACGTTTCCTTCGGTTGTGGTTCGCCCGACAAACTATTCTTGATTCCTTACAAGGAGTTTGAACCATTAGTGAAAAACTTTTGGACAACAGAGAATGAGGACAGAATGTATTGGCATGTAGTCATTCATAATCGGGACAACAAATATTTATTGGCTCAACCACAAATAGAGAAAGGTTCTATGGTAGACATCACAAAATACAAAGTATGAGCAATCTGAATAGATTAAAGGCGATTTTAAGCGGTAAAATAAAACCAATGGATATAGTAGGTGAATCGGTTGATACATATTCAAGGGAAATTCTGAAATACACACCTCAATTATTTACAAAACAGACAAATGCCCCCATCTGGCGCAAGTGTTCCGCCCAAGCGGATCACTTGTGACTTTTCAATCCTGCCGGACTGTGTCCGGATGAAATAAGACAAACCAATAGCGGCGCAGCCAGTAATGTAAAGCTTGTGCTACATGCACGATACAATCGGGACAATGTAAACTAGTGCAAGTGACCTGCTTCGCAGAACACTTGCACCAGGAAAGGTTAAAAGCCTTGGCTATGCCAAAGCAACCCACAAACTGTCGCAGGCCTCCCGGCCTGTGACGGGCACATTGAGTTAGTGGCAATTTAGTGCACACATTCTCAAATTCGTGTCTCCAAACATCAAAACTGACTAAATGAGAAACACATTTATATCCATCTTTATTTTGTTATTAGCTGTTTCATGCAATACAAAAAGTAAGTATCGTAAAGCTGCTGATGAAATTGCAGCTAATGTGCCCTCGGCAAAAAACATGAACGCAGGCAAAGAAAACTACCATTTATATGTTCCAAATGGTTGGACGACGACACAGCGAACGGTGTATGGGGTAGATTATTATTTTTTATCGGCTCCCAAAACCCAAGATGATCCAAACACGAATATTAATGTAACCACGGAGCACATGCAGAGTCTAAGTTTGGCAGAATACCGTGAAAAATCAATCGAGTCAATTCAGAAAGCTATACCCAGTGCTGAGCTACTATCACGAGGCGACATCTCAGCTGGTGATTTGAAAGGCGCATGGTATAGTTGTTATTTGGAGCCACAAGGCATCAAATCGAAACTCGTCTGCTACATTTTTCCAAAAAATGGGATTGCGTACATCATCACTGCCGGCACGCAGGCCAAAGATGCAGCCCGATATAGAAGCCTCTTCGACTCGGTAGCGAAATCCATGACGATTGTCAATCAATAATTCTTAAATGTATATTGAAAACTAAGACCTCTGTGGCTAGGTAAAGGCAACCCTCAAACTGTCGCAGGCCTCCCGGCCTGTGACGGGCACGTTACTCTGCCAACACTACAACAGGCAACAGCTTTCACCGTAAGTGTAGTAACCACTATTCTCTGGCCCGGAGGCCTGCGAAGGTGTCCTAAGTTTACTTTCCAGCAACGGCTCCCTCAAAGCTGATTGCGTAGCAATAAAACATCGGTGACTATAGCATCAAGTATCGCCTTCCATTTCTTTCATGCCCAGAAAGTGAAATCAAATAAGCCAACTTCAATGCGCAACTCGCATTGCAGGCGACTTTGCAGGAAACAAACAGTTTTAAAGTGGCTTTCCTCTTCAATCAGGCGTTGTTGCCCGGAATCTTTTTTTGCCATCAGCTTATTAAATATACCGCCTTCACGGTATAGGGAGGCTTTGCGGTCAAGAATACATTCGCCGAAACAACAGTAAACTGTATGAAAAGACTTTGCCTTATTGCCACCCTGCTCCTTTGCATGAGCGGTGTGTGGGCCAACAACATTACCGTTTCCAATACCAACTTATCTGGCCAAAACACGGTCAGCGATTTTACGCTGATTAATTTTGATGTGGCTTGGGAAAACAGTTGGCGTACCAGCACCAACGAAAGCAACTACGATGGTGCCTGGATTTTTGTAAAGTTCAGAAAAAACGGTACCAGCGACTGGAGGCATTGCACCATTTCCTCTACCGGAAACACCCCTGCAAGTGGTGCAACTTTTTTCATTCCTTCGGATAATAAAGGTGCTTTTATTTACCGCAATACCAATGGAATTGGCAACGTAAACTACACCGGCAACAAACTTCAGTGGAATTATGGTGCAGATGGATTGCTGGACAATGAAACAGTGGAGATTAGAGTATTTGCGTTGGAGATGGTTTATATTCCGCAGGGTTCCTTTCAATTAGGCAGTGGCGGTACAGAAACATACAACTTCCGAAATGGAACCGTACAAGCGCCCTACCTAGTGGCCAGCAACGCCGCCATTACTTTGGGTACCAGTGCAGGTACGCTAAATCCCAATGGCGCAGGCACGGCCAGTGGCACTTTACCCATTGCTTTTCCGAAAGGTTTTAATGCTTTCTGGATCATGAAGTACGAAATCAGCCAGCAGCAATATGCGGATTTTTTAAACCATATTGATGAGGCCAGGGCCACAACAAATGCTGCCAGTAGTGCTGAAATCAACGGCACACATCCAAACCTTGTAGCACAACAGCCCGAACGGGCAACTGGCAGCCTGAACACGGCACGCCTGGCTGCGCATGCCGACTGGAGTGGCTTGCGCCCCATGACAGAACTGGAGTTTGAAAAAGCCAGTCGTGGTTATAACACACCTGCCGTACCCAACGAATATGTATGGGGCACCACTCAGGTGTTTTATTTACTATCTACTAATAATCCTGGTTTGGCCACAGAATCAGTAAACTCTCCGGCGATGGCCAATGCCAACATCAACAACCAGCTTGGCCGGATGACACGTACCGGACTTTTTGCCCGGAGTACCGGTTCTACCCGTGAGCTGAGTGGCGGCACCTATTATGGCTTAATGGATATGGGCGGAAACGTGAACGAAATTTGCATAGGCGTACATACAACCCCCGGCCGTGCCTTTACTGACAACGTGCATGGCGATGGGTATCTTGCAGCGTCAGGCACCACAGATGTTGCTAGCTGGATAGATTTTAATGCCTATGGATGGCGGGGTGGCGCCTTCAACAGCGATGCCGACAATGCCCGCACCTCAGACAGGGGAGCCATTACTATGTATTCAAACATTTACTATTACGATGCCGTTACCGGAGCAGCAGGCGGCCGTTTGGTACGCACAGCACAATAACCCAAAACTTAGTTACATGAAACAAATTATTCTTTTACTAATGGTGTTGGGTAGTCTGGTGGTGCAGGCACAAAACAATGCCATTTTTAATGGAGGTGTTGCCGATGGCTGGCATAAAAATGCCTACCAGCAGTCAGCTAATAATATTTACACAGGTGGCAATGGAGATGGCTGGCATTTTCATGCATTTGCTCAGTCAGGTAATGCGCTTTTCAACGGTGGCAATGGAGATGGCTGGCATTTTAATGCATTTGCCCAGACAGGCAACAGCATTTTTGGCGGTGGCCAAGGCGATGGATGGGCTAGCGTATATCGTCCGCAAGGATCATTACCCGTAACCTGGATTTCTTTTACAGCCCGCAAACAAGGAGCCACTTCTGTGTTACAATGGCAAACAGCAGCAGAACAAAACAGTGCCTACTTCGATATCGAGAGAAGTAGTACAAGTGATGACTTTCAACGCATTGGTGCCATGAGTGCAAGCGGCAACAGCAACAGCACGGCAACTTATAACTATGTAGATGCTACCCCCCAGAAGAATGCCAATTTTTACCGAATAAAACAGGTAGATAAAGATGGAAAGTTTACCTACACCCCCGTACGTCTGGTAAACTTTGATGAGTCAAACAATGGAACACTTCTCGCCTATCCAGTACCGGCAACAACAAAGCTCTTTGTTTCCGTTCCGGCAGAGTTTGTGGGCCATATGATTATGTTGAGTGTGCTCAGCAGCGAAGGCAGGTTGGTAAAGCAACAGCAAGTAAATATGCTGGGGGGCGGTCAACTATTGCAATTGGATGTTTCTTCATTGCCTTTTGGAGTGTACCATGTAAAAGTGGCAACACCAAAAAAGCAGGCATCCACCATGTTTGTAAAACAATAAG
>JADYZK010000027.1 GCA_020853175.1 Bacteroidales bacterium | reverse complement strand
GGCTTTCAGCAAGAAAACATCGCTGTTTTACTCAACGGAGTTCCCATCAATGGGGCAGAAAACGGTTTGGTGTATTGGAACAATTGGATGGGATTGGCCGAGGTGGCCAGTGCCATTCAGATACAAAGAGGCATTGGTGCCTCAAAAGTGGCTCTTAATTCGGTGGGAGGAACAGTAAACATTCAAACCAACGGTGGAAACCATGCGCGTGGCACACGCCTTAACTTTTCCACAACCGACTACGGCAACACGCGCAGCAGTTTTGCCTACCACAGTGGACTTCAAAAAAATGGTTGGTCGTATTCCGTTTTGGGTGCGCGTACCAAAGGCGAAGGCTATGTGGATGGCACCTACGTGGATGGCTGGGCATATTTTGTAGAAGTAGGGAAAGAAATCAGTGCGAGACAGCGACTGTCCATCACCCTCATGGGAGGTCCTGAAAAACATGGCCAGAGAAACCTCAAGCTCAGCAAAGCCGAAAACGATCAATTTGGCATCAAATACAACAAAGAATGGGGACACTTGAATGGAAAAATGAACAACAGTTCTGAGAATTTTTACCACAAACCCCATTTAGCTCTCAGCCATTACCTCAGCGTCGGTAAACAGGGCATTTTAGCCAATTCCCTTTATTTTTCTCCGGGGGTAGGCGGCGGCAAATGGAGCGACAACTTAGGCTTCAACAACACTATATTTAGTTTTAAAGATGCCACCGGACAAATTGATTGGAGTGCCATTTATCGCTACAACGTACAAAACACTGATACTTTTACTTTGGCCACAGGCGAAAAAGTGACAGGTTACAGCAAGATTGCACAAACAAAGTTTCTTGCCAGCCATGTGTGGGCCGGTTGGGTTTCAAATTATGAAACGAAACTCACGCCAAGCACCAAACTCATTGTTGGTGTGCATTACAGGTTTTTTCAGTCCAACCTCTCGCAGGAAGTAGATCAGTTGATGGGCGGTAAATTTTATATTGATGACTATTCATGGTCAATGGCAGGCGTTGCCGGACGCCCTCAAATCAAGATGCCGGGCGATGTGATTCGCATTCACAACGGAGCATTGATTCACCAAACCACAATTTTCGCCCAAGTGGAAAAGAAAATCGGACTGTTTGATCTGTTTGCTGCCTTGAGTGCCAATGATGCCCACCTTCGCCGACATGACGCCTATAATTATCCCACCGACAAATGGAGTCAGTGGGTGCATAAAAATGGTTTCGATGTCAAAGCAGGATTGGGTTATCGTTTGGCCGAAAATCAACATGCCTATTTGAATGCGGCATGGTTCAGCAAAGTGCCTTACTACAAATTTATTTTCGGAAATTTCAACAATAATCCTGTCGTCAACATTCAAAACGAACAAGTGAAGACCGTTGAAGCCGGTTACAGGATAAAAAACTCACAGGTCGAGTTGCTTTTGTCGTTGTATTACACCGCTTGGCAAGATGTGTCGTTTCTTTCCAACGAATACCTTCAATTGGAAAATAACAGCCAAACCCGAGCAATGGTAAAAGGCCTTAATGCTATCCATCAAGGCGTTGAAGTTGATGGAAAATTAAAACTGACGGAGTACTTTAGCCTTGCGGGAATTTTTTCTTACGGAAAATGGATTTGGCAAAATGATGTGGAAGCCACACTTTTCAACGACAACGATCAACCCGTTGACACTGTAAATGTTTACGCAAAAGGACTTTACGTTGGCGGGCAGCCTCAATTGCAGCTGGGAATAAAAGCCTTTGCCACTTTCTTTCAGCACCTCGATCTGTATGCTGAAGCGATACATTACGACAAACATTTTGCGCAATTCGACCCATCGGCACGCCAAAACATAGCTGATCGCGCACAACCCTACCGATTGCCGGCAGCAACACTTGTCAATGTAGGGTTTGAGGCCCCACTGAGCATTGGAAGACACCGAGCCACGATTTTTGCCAACTTCAACAATGTTTTTAATCGAATATACATCCTTAAAGGTGAAGACGGTTTGGGACATAATTTAGAAACCTTTAGGGGATTCTGGGGTTTTGGACGAACTTTCGACATTGGATTTAGTCTTTCGTTCGACGAAAAAAAACAGTAACAGATGCCAGGAACGTTAGGAAAACATAAGGTCTTTAAAAACTGTTCAAAAGGATTGCTTTCGACTTGCCAAATCACTTCGAAAGAAAGAAATAATTATCCACACTTTATTAACAATTTTTTTGGTTTAAAACATACTGTATCAATCACTTAATAACTTCACCATAATTTAGTGACAGCTTCTTAACATTTGGCCAAAGGAACTGGCGAAATAAATCATATTTTTGCCTTGCTAAAAAACCTATTACTCATCAAATCCATTTTTCATGAAAAGAACATTACACATCAGTTTATTAACTTTACTGATTGCGTTTAGTTGGCAAACTGTGTTTTCACAGGTAACTACCTCAGCCATGAATGGCCGTGTGGTAGATACGAACAAAGAAGTGCTTCCTGGAGCAACTGTAATTGCTATCCACCAGCCATCCGGAACACAATATGGCAGTATCACCAACGCTGAAGGCCGGTTTAACCTTCCGGGTATGAGAGCCGGCGGCCCCTACACAGTGGAAGTATCTTATGTAGGATTTTCCAAAGAAACGTATTCGGACATCACCTTGTTTTTAGGACAAACGTTTGTGCTGAATGCTGTTTTGACAGAAGGCTCACTTGAATTGGGCGAAGTTATGGTGATAGGTACGAAAGCTTCTGCTTTCCAAACCGACAAAACAGGAACTACCACCAACATTTCCAATGACCAATTGATTACCATGCCTTCTATCAGCAGAGGTATTCAAGACGTTGCGCGCCTTTCACCTTATGCCAACGGTATGAGTTTTGCCGGCGGCGATGGCAGATCAACCAACTTCACTGTGGATGGTGCCAACTTCAACAACAACTTCGGCTTGGGTTCTAACCTTCCAGGTGGTGGCAATCCTATTTCTTTGGATGCTATTGAAGAAGTTCAGGTAGTCGTTGCTCCTTTTGACATCCGTCAAACCAACTTCATCGGCGGTGGTATCAACGCCATTACCAAATCAGGAACCAACCAATTCAAAGGTTCTGCCTACACCTATCTCCAAAATCAAGATATGCGCGGCAACAAAATTGGTGACGTTGATTTTGGCGTTCGTGATGAAGAATCTACAAAAATCTATGGTTTAACCTTAGGTGGACCCATCATCAAAAACAAACTGTTCTTCTTTGTGAACGGTGAATACGAACTCAATCCCGGCCAAGTTGTGACCTGGAGACCATCAGAAGATGGCGTTGCCAATACTGATCTCATGCTCTCACGCACAAGCAAATCGGACATGGAATTGGTAAAACAACATTTGATTTCCAAATACGGATACGATCCGGGTTCATACACCGATTATCCGGCGGACGAAAATAACAGCAAATTGATGGCCCGCATTGACTGGAACATCAATAAATCAAACAAATTAAGTGTTAGATACAACTACACTAAAAACAAGGCATGGTTCCCTACCAACGGTAACTCAACAGATGCCGGTTTCCGTAACAATTCAATGGATCGTATTTCACAGTACTCCATGTCTTTCTCAAACTCACTCTACTCACAAGAGAACACTGTTAATTCTTTTGCATTAGACTTGAACAGCCGCTTTTCAAACAAAATTTCCAATCAGCTTCTCGCTACCTACACCAAGATTAAAGACATGCGTGGAACTGATTCCAGTCCGTTCCCATTCATTGACATCATGAATGGTGTGAATGATGACGGCAGTCAAATCCTTGAGCCTTACATCTCAGCCGGTTATGAATTGTTTACTTGGAACAATGGCGTAAACAACAATATTTTAAACATTGTTGATAACGTAAACGTTTATTTGAACAACCATAAAATTACCATCGGAGCAAGTTTTGAACATCAATTGGCCAACAACTCCTATATGCGTAATGGAACAGGCTACTACCGTTATGCCAGCCTCAATGATTTCTTGACACAAGCAGCTCCAAGGGATTTTGCAGTTACTTACGGTTACGATGGCGAGAAAAACCCCGCTGCTGAAGTGGCATTCAACCAACTTGGTCTTTATGCCCAAGATGAGTGGAGCATTAATCCTACTTTCAAATTGTCGTATGGAATCCGCGCCGATTATTTGGTTTATGAAGATAATATCATCAGCAACAACGCGATCAGTGCTTTAGATTTTGGTGGTAAAAAACTCGATACCGGTGAATGGCCGAGTGCTAAAATTCAAGTTTCACCAAGAGTTGGCTTCACATGGGACGCCATAGGCGACCAAACTTTGAAAGTACGTGGCGGAACCGGTTTGTTTGCCGGTAGATTGCCTTTGGTGTTCTTCACCAATATGCCTACCAACTCAGGTATGGTTCAAGGAAGTTATGCTGCTGTAACAAAATATGATGCCAATGGCAACGTCACCAGTGCAGATCCAAAGCTTGCTTTATTGGCCGGACAAATGCTCACCAGCGTAGATGAAATGATTCGCATTTTGGGATTACAAAACACCATTACTCCTGAGGACGGTGCACTTCCACGCGACATCAATGCCATTGACCCCGACTTCAAAATGCCACAGGTATGGAAATCATCATTGGCAGTTGACTATGAAATGCCAACGACTTTCCCTTTGTCAGTAACCGTAGAAGGTATCTTTACCAAAACCATGAACGGTG